>CAYVAN010000065.1:0-21927 GCA_964449225.1 uncultured Rhodopirellula sp. | reverse complement strand
GTTTTCCAGCGAACTTTTTTCTAAGCTCGGGATCCTGGGTGGCGATGCCGACGGGGCAAGTGTTCAAGTGACACTTCCGCATCATGATGCAACCCAGCGTGATCAGGGGCGCGGTTGAAAAACCGAACTCTTCAGCACCCAGCAACGCGGCAATCACAACGTCGCGGCCCGTTTTCAAACCGCCATCGGTTTGCAAGACCACTCGGCTGCGTAGATCATTAAGTACCAATACCTGGTGCGTTTCGGCGATACCCAATTCCCATGGCAAACCAGCGTGCTTAATACTTGTCAGCGGCGATGCCCCCGTACCGCCGGTGTCACCGGCGATCAAAATGTGATCCGCGTGAGCCTTAGCCACCCCCGATGCAATCACCCCCACGCCAACTTCCGAAACCAGTTTGACACTGATACGAGCTGCGCGATTGGCGTTCTTTAAATCGTGAATCAGTTGCGCAAGATCCTCAATCGAATAAATATCGTGGTGAGGTGGCGGACTGATCAGCCCAACACCTGGCGTGCTGTACCGAATGCTGGCGATGTAATCATCGACCTTCTTGCCCGGAAGTTCGCCACCTTCGCCCGGCTTTGCACCCTGCGAAATTTTGATCTGAATTTCATCAGCATTACTGAGATACTCGATCGTCACGCCGAACCGGCCCGATGCGACCTGCTTGATTGCGCTTCGCTTTGAATCACCGTTTTCCATCGGCTTGAATCGAATTGGATCTTCGCCACCTTCACCGGTATTGCTCTTTCCGCCCAAGCGATTCATCGCGATCGCAAGCGTCTCGTGCGATTCTGCACTAATGCTGCCAAGCGACATTGCACCCGTACAAAAGCGTTTGACGATTTCCTTGGCAGGCTGAACTTCGTTCAGCGGAATTGACTTGGATTGGTCAACATCGAATTCCAGCAAGCCTCGCAGCGTGCAACGATTCTTGTTGTCTTCGTTGATCGTATGAGCAAACTTCCAGTACGCATCTTCATCATTATTGCGAGCCGCTGTTTGCAAGCTAGAAAGCGACTCCGGCGTCCAAGTGTGTTTTTCACCTTCGGCTCGCCAGTGGTATTCGCCAAGGTTTGGAAGCTGAGGAAGTTGATCGCTTTTCTTTTCCGGGAATCCCAAAGAGTGACGACGCATCGTTTCTTCTGCGATCACATCAAACGAAACGCCCTGGATCCTGCTAGCGGTTCCGACAAAGCACTTTTCGATGACTTCGTCACGAAGGCCCAATGCTTCAAAGATCTGAGCACCTTTGTAAGAGCGAAGTGTGCTGATCCCCATCTTCGCCATGACCTTCAACATGCCCTTTGCGACCCCCTTTCGGTAAGCGGCGACAACCTTATCGTCAGTCATCGCTTCGGGCAGCAAACCGTCTTCGTGAGCCTGCCAAAGAGCCTCGAAAGCCAAGTAGGGGTTAATCGCATCAGCACCGTAACCCACTAGCAAACAATGGTGATGAACCTCTCTCGCTTCACCGGTTTCCAAGACCAACCCAATCCGAGTTCGCTTTGCTTTGCTAACCAAGTGATGGTGAACCGCACCGGTCGCCAGTAAAGCAGAGACAGGAACTCGATCATGAGAAATATCACGGTCGCTTAGGACAACGATTTGAATTCCATCGTCGGCGGCCTGTTCGGCTTCGGCACAAATTCGATCAAGCGTTTCTTGTAGTCCGGTTTTCCCTTCGCTGCGGTCGAAGGTGATGTCGATCGTCTTGCTGTGCCAACCGGTGTAATTGATGTGTTTCAGCGCGGCGACTTCTTCATTCGTCAGAATCGGATGGTCCACCATCAAGCGATGGCAGTGCTCGGGCGTTGACGCCAACAAGTTTTGCTCGGGCCCGATGTAGCATTCCAATGACATGATGACTTCCTCGCGGATCGAATCGATCGACGGGTTTGTCACCTGAGCGAACAGCTGCTTAAAGTAGTCGTAGATCATCCGTGGTTTGTCAGAGAGACACGCCAAGGCGCTATCGTTGCCCATCGAGCCGACTGGATCTCGAAGCTGTTCAACGAGCGGTCGAAGCATGAACTTCATTGTCTCGACGGTGTAACCAAACGCCTGCATCCGCGGCAGCAGAGTATCGGGATCAAAACCGTGACCTTCGGATTCCGGACTCAAATCCGACAAACGAATTCGGTTGTCTTTAAGCCACTGGGCATAAGGCTGCTTCGATGCAAACGTACTTTTGAGCTCTTCGTCGGGGATCAGTCTTCCTTCCTCGAAGTCGACTAAGAACATTTTCCCTGGTTGCAACCGGCCCTTGGTAACAACGATGCTCGGATCAACGGGCAACACACCTACTTCCGACCCCATGATCACCCGATCATCGTTCGTAATGTAGTAACGACTCGGACGTAGTCCATTTCGGTCAAGCGTTGCGCCAATGTAGTGACCGTCGGTGAAAACGATCGACGCAGGACCATCCCACGGTTCCATCATGCACGAAAAATACTCATAGAACGCACGCTTGGCCTCGTCCATCGTTTCATGTTTTTGCCAGGCTTCGGGGACCATCATCATGATTGCCTCCTGCAACGTCCGTCCATTCATTAGCAGGAATTCCAGCACGTTGTCGAATGTACCGCTGTCGCTGCAATGAGGCTCGACGACGGGGAACAGCTTCTGCAAATCATCGCCAAACAATTCGCTTGACGCGGAACCTTCGCGTGCTCGCATCCAGTTTTTGTTGCCCCGAAGCGTATTGATTTCGCCATTGTGACTCATGAAACGCAGCGGCTGGGCACGATCCCAACTTGGAAACGTGTTCGTCGAAAAACGACTATGCACCATCGCTAGGTGGGTCTCGAAATCTTCGTCTTGCAAGTCGGGATAATACGGCAGAACCTGATCGGGCGTCAGCATCCCCTTGTAGATGATGACCTTCGTGCTGAGGGAACAGATGTAAAACACAAGTGCTTGCGTCAGAGTGTCGCTGCCACGCAGTGCATGACTCGCTTGCTTGTGAATCATGTACAGTTTGCGTTCGAAGGCATCGCCTTCGACGCCATTGGCGGCGACAAACAACTGCTCGATCACCGGTTCGCTATTCCGGGCAGTCGGCCCGACATCGGCTGCATCGGTCATCTGCGGTACTTCACGCCACCCCAGCAATGTTTGGCCTGACTCGGTAATTAACTGCTCGATCTTTTCCTTGCAGTGGGCGCGTTCGGCGTCATCGGGCGGCAAAAACACGTTGCCCGCTGCAAATTCGCCTGGTGCGGGCAACTCAACACCGAGGTCGCGTTTGGCAACTTTCTTCAAAAACTTGTGCGGCAATCCACACATGATTCCGCTTCCATCACCGGTGTTAGGTTCGCAACCACAAGCACCACGGTGATCCATTGCAATCAGGATCTCGCACGCGTCCAGAACGTTTTGATGACTTGGTTCGCCTTTGATGTGAGCAATGAAACCGACGCCGCAGTTCTCTTTTTCAAACTCGGGATCGTACAGGCCTTGCTTTGGTGGCAGGTGATACTGATTCAACGTCATAATTAATTTCCCTAGCTTTGCTTAGCTGTACTGTCTTCAAATCTATTTTTGTCTGTTGCAAACTTCGTTTGCGTTGTTGGTATCTTCTGTGGTCATCAAGTATGGATCGGCGATGATGGACTGATTTCCGTGTTCGTATCCACCGCAAGCTTGCGGCTACCTGATCGCTTCTTACCTTCAAAGCTGACCGGCTTGCCAAGCAACAACGAAGCGAACTCGCTAGCGGCCTGACTCAAACGCCCCGGTCGCCGAAAAATGATTCCCAAGGGACGGGTCATCCTAAGTTCGCGGCACGCTACAACGCGTAAAGAACCCGTCGCCGTTTCGCGGCGAACCGCTGCCTCAGGCACGATTCCGATACCACGATTTGCCTGAATCGCTCGGATCATTGAATCTGCGTTATCGAATTCCATCCGCACATCGACATCCACGCCCGCTGCGGCCATCGTTCGATCAATTTCTTGCCGCAGGGTCAGACGTCGATCAAAACCGATCATTTCCATCCCTCGTAACTGATTCAAGCTAACTTCGTTTTGGCTAGCCAACGGATGATCGGCCGAGCAGACCAAACGCATCGGTTCGCGTTGCCAATCAATGCATTGGATGGACTTGGTGTTCTTGGGAAAGCTGACCAGGCCAAAATCAACTTCACCCTCGGCAACCATTTCAACGACCCGGTCGACCGAACCGAATTGCGAACGCACATCAACCTGGGGCTGCAGTCGCCCGAATGCCTCCGTTGCCGCAGGCATGTAGCTGAGCCCTACCGAGACGATACTGGCGACCGTGATTTGACCACTCAACCGATTCCCGATGCTTCGGACCTCTTCTTCAATCCGCTGATAGCTCTTCAATACACCACGAACGCCTCGCAAATAGGCCTCGCCCTCCGCAGTCAAAACCAGAGGTCGCTTGGACCTGTCGATCAGCGAAACCTTTAAGGATTCCTCCAGTTGCTGCATCGCCTGACTAGCGGCACTCTGGGTCATTTCGTGAACGTGCGCAGCCTTGGAAAAGCTTCGCTGTTCAGCGATCGTGCAGAAAAGTTCGATTGTTCGTAGGTGCAACCTGAGTATCCGGCGAGCTAATAACCATAGCCAGCATTAGCAGGCCTTATAATCCCTTCCCTAGAATCAAATCCTTCAATCGCAACTTAGAGGCTGCAGCAAAAGAAGTCAAGAGTTGGTAGTCAAGGTCTCGCGAGTGCGCACAATTGGATTTTTTGTGCAAGGAAGCTGAATCAGGCCATTTCGCGGCGACGGAATCGCTGCGGAAGTGTAAAAGAGTACAGCACCGTAATCGTGCCAGCAGCCATCAATAGCCAAGGTAGATGTTCTTTAGGACGCCAAATCCGAGAACTTTCCGATGGGTCGCCCGCCGGGTTCATAAAACTGGAAGCTCGCGTTTCGGCTGCCGAATACAAGCTCGCACTATCGATGATCAGACATTCCGCACCGATGACAATTGCCATGATGCCCAGCGCAAGAAAAATAGATCGCCACATGAGAGAAGGTTTCTGTTGAGGTTGGGAGAGGAACCGAACACACCTGTCTTTCTGGTTTCGGCACAAATTGCTAGCAAAGATGACCGAGTTGCGTTCCGCCCTTACATTCGGCAGCACCCAGCAACTCGAAAGTGGATAGAACGAGATCGGTTACACAGCAGTTTCAATCAATCCATCGCTTGGTCAGTCCTTCATAGGCGTCGATCCTGCGGTCACGAAAGAACGGCCAGTGGGTTCGCACCACATCGATTTCGTCGATCGAACAATCAGCAGTAACAATGCACTCTTTCATTGTGTCGGCTTGCTCAACCACCTCCCCACGCGGCGAAACGATGAAAGACGATCCCCAAAATTCCAGGCGACCTTCCACGCCGACGCGATTGGGAGCCGCCAACCAAATACCGTTGGCGATCGCGTGAGCCCGCATCGTGGTTTGCCAAGCGTCTTGCTGGCCAGCACCAAACTCGTCTTTCTCTTCATCGATCCAACCAATCGCAGTCGGGTAAAAAAGGATTTCGGCCCCCGCCAAAGCAAATAAACGCGCGGCTTCTGGGTACCACTGGTCCCAGCAAATGCCGACGCCCAATTTCGCGTAACGGGTTTGAATGGGCTTGAAACCTAAATCACCTGGCGAGAAATAGAACTTCTCGTAAAACAACGGGTCGTCAGGTATGTGCATCTTTCGATAGGTGCCCACGATGCTGCCATCAGCGTCAATCACCGCAGCGGAATTGTGATACAGCCCGGCCGCACGTCGCTCAAAAATCGGAGCGACGATGACAACCTCGTGCTGTTTGGCGACCTCGCAAAGTTGATCGGTCGATGGGCCAGGAATTGATTCAGCCAAGTCAAAGATTCGGTGGTCTTCGGCTTGGCAGGGATAGGGCCCCGTAAACAGTTCCTGCAAACAAATGACCTGCGCCCCGTCGGCAGCAGCCTTGTCAATCCAACCTACCGCAGCGTCGATATTTTTTTGCCGACAATTTGGGTCGACAACGCCATCGTTGGATGCGCCATTGCTGGCATCTTTCATTTGCACGACGGATACGCGAACATTTCGAGCCACAGCTATCCCTTTTCTTGTCTTCTGATTAACGCTTCATCATGTTTGCTGACACTAGAATCAATGGTAAGACAAAAGTCATATTCTTTGCAGGCACCGACACGGATGTGGGCAAAACTTACATCGCCGCGTTGGCTGCGAAATGGCTTTGCAAGTCAGGACGAAAGGTCGGCGTTTACAAGCCTGTAGCCAGCGATTGCCGTGACGAGAACGGCATCCGAATCGCAGCCGATGCTGCGGTGCTTTGGGAAGCAGCCGGTCGTCCGAAGACCCTGAATGAAGTTTGTCCACAAAGATTTCTTGCTCCGCTCGCACCCAACGAAGCCGCGAGAGCAGAAAATACATCAGTTGACGCCAAGGGGATGGTCGATGGTTTAAAAACTTGGACCAGGGGTGATTTTGATTTTTGCATCGTCGAAGGTGCCGGTGGCCTGATGAGCCCTTTGACCGATTCGATTCTAAATATCGAGTTTGCGAAACAGATCGCAGCAGACGCCGTGGTTCTGGTGTCGGCCAACCGACTTGGCACCATTCATCAGACCCTGGCCACGGTTGCCGCAGCAAAGCAAGGCAATTTGAAGCTAGACGGCATCGTCTTAAATCAAGCAAGCGACGACATTCATAAATCCAGCCAATCCAATGCGAAACACATCCGACAATTCGGCGACGTTCCCATCCTGAACGAAGTGACTCTGGGTGGCCAGCTAGACCTCAGCGATTGGCAGTTCCTGCAGTAGCGAACGTCGCCAAGACGTTCGGCGATTTAGTCATTCTAACGTAACGCTCAGGCCAAGACCCTGGCCCTGGGCGCGTATCCCGAAACCATCAATCTGACTTCTTGACTGACTCTTTCACCTCGTCCCGTTTCACTTCAACAAAATTCATCGACGCGCTATTCATGCAATAGCGTTTGCCAGTCGGCTGTGGACCGTCATCAAAGACGTGGCCTAAATGAGCCTTGCAGCGAGAACAATGCACTTCGACGCGAGGGTAAAACAGGAAGTAGTCGGTTTTCGTCGAAACCTGCTTTTTGCGGAGAGGCGAATAAAAGCTGGGCCAACCGGTGCCTGACTTAAACTTCGTCTCGCTGCTAAATAAATCCTGGCCACAATCGACGCATTCATAAACCCCGTCTTTCTCGTTGTTCCAATAACGATTGTTGCGGGCTGGTTCTGTAGCCGCATTTTGCGTGACATCGTACTGCATCCGAGACAACTTCTCTTTCAAACGGGATACAGATGGTTTCACGTACGCATCCGGGAAATCAGCCACCGGGTCAACCTGTCCTGGGACGGCTTTGGTGGTGACATTGATTGATTCGGAAGCCACAGCAGCCGTACTTTCTTGTCCAACAACCCGCGACAGCCCCGCTAGAATTACGAGCCCTCCAAAAACAATCCAACGACTCATCTGATGTCTCCAATAAAAAAGGGATTTAATACGTCCTAGCAATTTACGCATCCATGTTCAGGCGAAGGCAGCTATAGTTGCCCAGGCGTGTTGGCTAGGATGCAACAAGCCAATGAAACTTCTGTAACGATAATGCATTCTAGTTTATGACATCCGTTCAACTACGCCACATTGAACATCGATTCGGCGATTTCATCGCCTTGAACCGTTTAGACTTAGACATCAAATCCGGTGACTACGTTGCTTTGCTTGGCGAAAACGGCTGCGGTAAAACAACCACGTTACGGGTAATTGCCGGACTTCTAACACCCGACAGCGGCTCGGTATTTCTGGGCGGAAAGCAAATGGATGGTATTCCACCGCGACGCCGTGCGGTGGGTATGATGATGCAGGGCACGACGCTCTATCCACACCTCAATGTGGAACAGAACATTGGGTTTGGGCTCACCACCAATCCTGAAACCGGCAGCTTCTCAGCGAACCGTGCGATCGAAATGGTAGATGTCGGCAAACTACTGCATCGATTTCCTCATCAATTGAGCGAAGGCCAAATGCGACGTGTCGCGATGGCAAAGGCAATCGCCAATGCTCCACCGGTCCGGCTACTTGACGAGCCTCTCGCTGCAATCGATTCCACCACTCGCGTGAAATTAGAATTGGACTTGGTGCAAGCTCATCAAGAAATTGGCGGAACAACCGTTCATGTAACGCACGATGCCAGCGAAGCGATGAGGATCGCGGACAAGATCGCAGTCATGCACCAAGGTCGCTTGCTTCAATACGATTCGCCACAGACCATCTCTAGCCAACCCAACTCGGTCCAAGTTGCCGATCGAATTGCCGGTGCGCCGATCAACTGGCTTCACGCCTCAATTGATGATAATGCTCTTCAATTTGATCGCCCACAGGCCGAGACGAGAGGCGATTGGTCAAACTTGTTGACGCGACTTCCTGATTTGCCTGCGAAACTCTTGATCGGCATTAGAACCGAGCAATTTCCTTCGACGGACGACAAGCAAGCTCAGACTGGCCGACCTGAATCGAATCATCACGATTCGATAGTGGACAACGCGCTGCTGTTTGATGCCGAAACCGGCTTAGCGATTTCGTCTCCGGGTTCGCGATAGTCTCCGGGTTCGCGATAACCGCACTGTCAACCGACTAGGCCATCGTCGCAATGGGACGCAAGCACCTGGGATCAAAAGTAGGGGCGTGGCCAAGGTGAAAACGTTAAGAATTTTCACCCTTACATTTTTGATGATGAGAGGCATCCCGATTTTGCGTCACCTTGGGTTCGTTGGATGGCAACTTTAACTGTTTGGGTATCTGTTTCATCCGCTGCGATGACGACTGGTTCGTTTAGGTCGATGCAGATCCTCATCCACGGTTAGCATTCCCCAATTCAAAGCTTGATCTTGGTTGTATTGTTTGCCCAGCGTTGTTGCGATGGATGCCTTTGCCATTTCATAGCCGAGGTAAAAAGCATGGGATGGGTCAACGTTATCCACGCTTTGAATGCTTAGCAATCGATCGAAAAGCTCAAATGGATCGTCGCCAAAGAGGTGGATGCCTGCCGACACCAAATGAATTAGATCGTCTTGAGCAAACAATCGGTAATTATTGTCCTTGATCGCGCTGGCCAGCTCTGCCAATGCTCGATCGGTGTGAGGTCGCAACTTTGGATCTCGCAGCATCACTAATTGATCGGATAGTCGCTTTGGCGGGACTCCGTTGCGCAAACTGTAGGAAACTACTCGTCTAGCAACATCGCACTCGCGAACACTCGATCGTGCCCAGTTAATTACTTCCGTCGTTAGGACGCTGCCAATCGAAAGCTCTTGACAGATCGCCAGTAGCAAAAAATTTACGCCCGCAGAATCAACATCGGTTAGTTCCGTTAAGTTCCCAATGCCCATCATCATCGCATGATCGGGAAACTGATGACGTACCTCTGCGTAACGGATCAAGCTGTTGGCGAAGCCAGTACCGATCGGTTCTAAAATCGGATCCAAACGAAACGAAACTCGCGAGGCCTCCAAAAAGTTGATTGTTTTTTCAAAACTTTTTTGATCACCGGGGACATCCGGAACCACGACAACCTCACATCCCCAATCAGCCGCCGCGTCACGATTAGTTGAATTGACAGACAGGACCAATGAAGCTCCTTGTTCAACTGCAATCTTGGCTTCCCATGGGTCAAACGTGTCGATCGAAACTTGTAGCCCATGATCGATCAAAGCTTTCACGTAATCACCGATCGAAAGGCAACGCGAGATTGGATCACAACCGATGTCAATGACGTTTGCACCGTTGTCACGATATCGTTTGGCCATTGATTCAACTTCGGCAATCGACAGTCGTGGTGCATGGTTGATCTCTGCAATGATGTCGATTTCATATTGATCGAAATTGGGGTCAACGTGTTCCTCCCCAAACAACTCTGGCAACCATCGGTAGTCGTTTGGGCCGCAAATGACGGGTATTTCATAGCTGTCTATTAACAGCTCAACCCCGTGGCTGCAGTATCCTGGCAAGATCACATGCGTTGCTTGATCTGGTACATCAAGATGTCTCTTAAGCCACTTGGGCGTCATCAGTGCAGCGACGGTGATTGGCATGACGCCAATGGTGAAGTCAAAACGGTACTTCTGTGCGAGGGTCTCGACGATGGCTCGCAAAGAGAATTCAGCCAACTGCCCCGTCACGAAATGATAGTGATGATCAGGCTTCGGTTGGATGGTTTGTTTCATGAGTACCAAGAGTGATTTCGCGATAACACGAAGGCGTGGACAACAACTTGCAGCGTGAGAAATCAGCATAGTCGAAGACGGCTTCGGTTAGAAATCAGCTTTGATATGAGATGGTCACAAGCCACAAGCAGTTCAATTCAAAACTCTTAACGCCCAATCGCTCTTGACGCTTGCAACAGAAACTCTAAGGTTTGTAAAGCGAGAGATTCGTCGATCTTTGAATTAGGTTTCATCTGATGATTCCGAAACAGATTTCGTGGCCGGGATCTCTCGTTTTTTTATGCGCTGTTGGTAAGGGGCATACGCTTCCAGCCGTGATGGAAATAACCACAGGCTAGAAGCCGATGCTACAAAAAAACCTCGCGACATCTTTCGATTATCGCGAGGTTTCAGAGTATTAAACATTCGGTGAATGTTTGTCTTAACGAGCTTGTCGGAAGATTTCAGCAACACCGAAGGTAAAGAACGTTCGCAGGCCGAAGTTGACTGCTTGCTCTTCGCATTTGTACTGCAAGATCAACGTGTCGCCTGGCTGAACCAAGGGTCGCTTACGTGGATCGTTGATGGCATCGGTCAGGTCGATTTCGATTGCCACTTGACCGCCACATCCATCCTTGCGAAGGATGTAAAGTAGTCCCGGTGGAACACCTTGGACACCGCCGCCGAGCGATTGCCCAAACTGCTGTGCGTTGCCGCCAACCGGCCGTCCAGCGATAGCGATTGCACCTAACACGTCCAAATCATAATCACGTGGCAGTGGAAACTCACCACCGTTGAGCAAACCACCAGTGTAGTACACCTCGGTCTCACGCGATTCGATGTAGACAATGTCTCCATCTTCAAGTCTGATTTGGTCTTGAGTGATATTCGGGACGACTCCTGGCTTCAGCCGAAGTGGGATTCGCAATACCGACGGATCTTCAGGTAACGGTGGAGCACAGACGCATGGATCCAATGAGGCAGCTTGCTGTTGGGCGTACCACTGCTGCATGAACTGGGCCCGCATTCGTTGGTCGGCTTGACTGGCTCGCAGAACTTTCACTTCGTTCTTCGCGTTCAAACCAGGCAGCCCTCCGGTTTCAACCAATGCATGCAGCACATCGTTTTGATAGGCAGGCAACTTAACCAAGCCGCCGGATGCACTACGGTCGCTACTACCGGTTAGAAACTGAGCACCAAGGTTTTGATTGATCAGACCTCGGTTTCCATTAGTCCCACCACCGTCTTCGCGTACGACAATTACATCGTAGGTACGTTCTTTAATGATCGTTACGATCGGCCGCGCTTTTTCAGGACGCAAGATATCTTCGTCGATGTACTTGTCACGAATCGCATCGCGAACTTGTTCCAATGTCAAACCTTCAACGTCGAGTGGTTCGATCAGAGGGAGCGCCAGCGTTCCGTCATCTTGCACAGCGATCGGGTATCCAATCGATGGTGGCAACGTGCTTTCGTCGTTGGGAAAGTTAACCGGAGGTGGTTCGGGCGGTTGGTTTGGCGGATTGAAGGGCAATACGCCCTCGACATAAACGCCAAGGATATCCCCGCCCGACAATTGGTAATCGCGTGGCGGTTCGATCGATAGCAGCGAAATATCGACAGGAATCAAATCGTTTTTCGGCTCGGCAAAGAACTGAGGCGGTAAACGATCTGCTGGAACCCCTTCAATGGGCTGCGTCAACGACGCGCATCCACCAAGGGTTGTCGCCATCACACCGACGGCAACTGCGGTCGAGGCCGAGCGCAACCGCTGGACGATTCGCTCGACAGTTGGAAGTTGAATATTCATCCCTGAACTCTCTTGGTGGATCTTACTTTTCAATAGCCGCTTCAGCACTAGTGCCAACTGAACAATTAAGCCCAAGTCGACATCGTTTTGCTAAAACGATGAATGGTTAAAAACACGATTCCCGACAAAGTCGCCCGAGGCGTGTTGCAAAAATACTTGTTACTCGAAACTGAATGGCATCGTATTGCCGCCCGGCAAGATGACCTCAGACGAAATGATCTCGTCTGACACATCATCATGACCCGCCGAACCAAAGATCTCGTCGACATCGACGCTGACACCATTTTCACGACCGGGACGCTCTAACTCAGCAATCCTTACGTCGCCTTGCGCCCCAACTTGGTTGGTATCACCGAAGATTGAATCGCCATCAAAATCGGTGCCTCGATTCGGTACATTCAATGAGGCCGAATCAAAATCTAAGTCGATGATCTCCTCAATCGCACCGGCTGGTCCTGAATCAATCGGACCGGTTCCTTCAGACCCTGAATCTGACGCTGGTGCCTGCAATTCAGGCATGCTGTTTGGGCTTTGGATGACGCCACCATCGGTGACTTGCCCCGCACCTGCAGGATTGCCATAGAACGGATTGGATCCGCCGTAGGGCGGTGTTTGCTGCGGAGTTTGGTTGTGGTAACCGGCCGTGCTAACCTGACCCCAATTTCCGACACCCGCCTGCTCAGCAGCTCGAACACCCATGGGGTACCCCTCGAACCACGAATTAACGGCACCTTGGCCTTGAGCCGATTGGTAACGCCAACCCCAGTATTGTTTTGGCGCAATAGCGGGGACGCAGCCGTTTCCGCCCCCGGCAACTTCCATGAAACCATCCATGAATCCGTCTTTGAATTCCTTGGAGTGCTGCTGATTGCAGAACTGGTGTTTCTGGCAGTGCCAAGCCTTTTCAGCTAACGCGCGATTGCGGTAACCAATCATGAATTCGTCGATGCAATGCCCATCACCGATCGCACCGACCATACCTGATGTCGTCGTGCATCCTGGTATGCTGGACAAACACAACCCAAGAGCACCAGCACTCAGGGCAACGCTGAGCCAACGTCGGGCGCGGTGACCCGGACCTGCTGTTGGCTCTTGGTTACTTAAATTGGCACTGGATAGGCTTGATGTTCGTGAAGCGTTTCGGTGACCGCCCTGCGGGGTAGATTCTGATTGATCAGAAATACCGCAGCAGTTTAGATCAGCTGGATCGCTTTGGTTCTTAGTAGACGCACGTCGAGCGTCGTTGGAACGAATCGCCATTGTGGCCCCCCTTGGCTTAGTGGCTGCATCCGGTTTTAAAAATTGCGTGAATGTCAAATCACACACGTATTGAGGTTTGTGCCATCGATGGCACTCTGCTCTGGGGTAGTTATCGCCGTTTTATTAAGGCCGGATGAGCCAAAAAAGCGGAAAATGCCAGCAGCAACGAAAAACAGGGTGATTCCGTCCATGACGGTTAGGTAGCTCACGCCCCAGTTTTCGTCGGAATGAGCGTTAGAGTCCGCATAGGATCCCAGAATTTTTCCTGCCAACAATCAAATTCGTTCGCGGTCGTTCATCGAACTCTTTATACTGGGCAAAAGCCTCATTTCGTGGGAACCTTCCGCACAAAACTAGGGGTGCATCTCCGAAGCGGTGCCCTTGCCAAATAGGGCTTAGCTCCTAGCGTTGCCGCATCGGACCTGGTTTCAGGAGCTTCCTGGGTTGGCCTTGGTAAGACCTTTTTCATTCTCCCACTAAATTGAAATGACAAGATGGTTTGGTTGATCGCTATTTGCATCACACTGTCACTTGCCTGCTCGCTCATCCTGGTTCCGCTAGTTAGGAAAACAGCGAGGGCTGTAGGTGCGATCGACCGCCCAGACCAGCAGCGAAAACTTCAAACCACTCCGGTAGCGTTGGGTGGTGGTGTTGCAGTGTTTGCCGCGATGATCATCGCATTTGTTTGCACCATCTTGATCGACCGTGCTTTTTTCGGATTCCAGCTCGGTTACAACCGGAGTCCCTGGTACCTGCTGTTCGGCTGTGCCGGTGCCTTGCTGATTGTTGGTTTGGCTGACGACCTTTGGAACCTGCGTGGGCGTCAAAAATTACTCGCTCAAATTTTGATCGTCGCCGCATTGGTAGGCAGCGGGACAGTCATCGAGCAAATTGGTTTGTTTGGATACGACCTACCGCTGGGTATTTTTGCATTTCCAGTAACGATGCTGTGGTTGCTACTGGCGATCAATGCATTAAACTTAATCGATGGTGCCGACGGTATGGCAACGACCGTTGGAATCATCATTTGTTTAGGCCTGGGGATTGCCAGTGCGATGACTGGCGGTGGCTTTGCACCCGTGGTTGCATTCGCGCTCGCCGGTGCGATGGCCGGTTTTTTAGTGTTCAACAAGCCGCCCGCAACAATTTATCTCGGTGATGCGGGCAGCATGATGATCGGCCTCTTCTTGGGAGTGCTCGCCATTTGGGCGCGTCTTAAAGAGCCGACCGTACTTGCGACCGCCCCGGTCGCAATTTTTGCACTTCCACTTTTTGATTCCTTTGCCGCGATTATGCGGCGTTGGTTGACCGGCCGAAGCATTTACCAAACTGATCGAGGCCATCTACACCACTTGATGCAGCAAAAATATGGTCGCAAAAAGATGTTGCTGATCGTTGCGGCCCTCTGTTTGATCACGACTACGTTATCGGTGCTTTCGATCAAGGTGTCCCTGCCACTGCTGCCGATTGTGGGTGTTTTAACGGTGGTTGGTTTGTTGGTTGCAACACGCACTTTCGGTCACGCAGAATTCCGATTGCTGCTTGGCAAAGCCTCTCACTTTGCACATTCGTTTGCGATCGCACCCTCGAATACTACGTCAAAGAAGTACCAGCGTGAGGTACTGATGCAGGGTGGTGGTGCCTGGGAAACAATCTGGGAGCCTCTGGTTGAGTTTGCTAAGACGCATGACATGTCGAGGGTTAAGATCGATTTGAGTCTTCCTTGGCTGCATGAAGGCTATCACGCCAACTGGCAAAGCGCCCGATTGCCAGAGAAAGCGTCTCAGCTAAAGATTTGCTTACCGCTTTTCACCCAAGCAAGGGTCGATCCAAATGCGGCTCAAGAAGAGGACGCCCAGGTGCCTCTGGATTCAACTCAATCCAACCAAATCCTTATAGGACGTTTGGAAATCATTGCGCCCGCGAATCACTCAGGCGTTTACGATCGTTTCAGCGACTTGGTTGACCACCTCGCCGAGATGGGGGTCCAGGTTGATGAGCTTGTCGCATCCCTTGAACAGCAGGCCGTTGAAAAACGCCTGGAAGATAGGAGAAGCGATCACTATGGCATCCCGGAATCCGAGGCTATCCCCAACCATGATTCACCGAAAAACCCATCAGCGGCGGAGCCCATTTCAAGCGGTGTGACTTCATAGCCAAACGGTATGGAGCGTGCAGAGGCTAACGGTGTTCTCTCGTTCCCCTGTGCCTAACTACAGCTGCTTTCTCCATCGAAATTGGTCGCATCTGCAACTACGGGAATTTTGGGTAGACCAAACCTCGCCCATCAGCGAGACTTCTTTCGCTACAGAGAACGCAGGCAAAAGTGACGTTGCCGTAGAGCCGATAAGCCACAAGTTTCTATCGAATCTATAAGCTGCTAAGCTCTATTTAATGCTGCGGCGTAAAGTTCATTTACAGCGCAGGCGTCCAGAATGCGAACTTCAGAAAGCGAGGCCCTAGGTTGGCCCCGCTGATCCGTTCGGTTTCCTTCGTTACTCACTCAGCCTCGACGATTGCTCCTTGCCGATTCTTCCCGCCGAACCTGATTGCCATCCCGAAGACCTACTGGACTCGCCAACAATCACGCAGCGCCCGTGGTGGCTAGTTTACACGCGAAGTCGACAAGAAAAGCAATTGATGCGACGCTTGCGGAAATTGAACCTGGACCACTACGCACCACAAATTACTAAACGCCAGCGATCACCTGCTGGACGGGTTCGCATCACTTATCAACCCCTGTTTGTTAGCTACGTTTTCCTTTGCGGAGATGAGGAGTCGCGTTACCAAGCGACCTGTACGGGTTGCGTAATGCAGATCGCTCCCATTGAGGATGCTGAAGCGCTCGTGAAGGATCTGAGACAGATCCAAAGATTGATCCACATGGACGTACCGCTGTCCATCGAAAGTCGATTGGAACCCGGGCAGTTGGTGCGAGTGAAAAATGGATCCTTCGCGGGCTATGAAGGCACAATCGTGCAGCGAATGCAAGAAACTCGACTGATCGTGTGCGTTCGCTTTATGGAACAGGGCGTTAGCGTAAAGCTAGACGACTGCCAACTGGAACTTCTCTAAAGGAGCGATTCGCTATTAGCTGCAGGGTCAATACCCGCAGCTCCTGGTAATTAATTGTTAACCCCCAAATGCCCAACCCCATCGCATTCATCACTGGAATCACGGGCCAAGACGGTTCGTATCTGACTGAGCTTTTATTATCCAAAGGCTATTCAGTTCATGGATTGGTAAGACGCAGTAGTTCCACGATTCGATCACGAATCGACAGTCTTTATCGTGACAAAGAAATCTACGGCAAGCGTTTATTCTTGCATTATGCAGACCTGGATGACGTTACTACCATCCGCCGTCTATTAGCCCAAACAAAACCCGACGAACTCTACCACCTAGCTGGCCAGAGCCATGTTGGCATTAGTTTTCAGGTGCCGGAATCGACCTGCCAATTCACTGCAATCGGTACGCTGAAACTGCTGGAAATTCTTCGCGACCTCCAAAAAAGACCCAAGTTCCTGCACATCAGTAGCAGCGAGATTTTCGGCAGCCCGGCGTCTTCGCCTCAGAATGAGGACACACCGATGCGGCCAATAACGCCCTATGGGGTTGCGAAGACATTCGGCACCAACATGACACGTTTGTACCGCGAGTCATTCGGTTTTTTTGCTGTCAACGCTATCTGCTACAACCACGAGTCGCCGCGCCGTGGCGAGTCATTTGTCACGCGAAAGATCACCCGGGCAGCCGCAGCGATCGCCTTGGGGCATGAAAAAACGCTTCGGATGGGATCGCTCGATGCTAGGCGAGACTGGGGGTACGCGCCAGATTACGTCGACGCCATGTGGCGAAGCCTTCAACATTCAGTCGCAGAAGACTTTGTTCTGGCAACTGGTGTGAGCCGCAGCGTCGAAGAGTTTCTCTCAGAAGCATTTGAAATCGTTGGGTTGAACTGGAAGGACCACTACGAACTTGATGCCAGATTCACCCGCCCGGCGGAAGTGAGCCGCTTGGTGGGCGACGCCAGTAAAGCTAGGCAGCTCTTGAACTGGCAGCCGAATACTAGCTTCAAATCATTGGTCGACGTCATGGTGCAAGCGGACCTAAACGAACTAAAAGGGCAAGCAGCGCATACAGGTTAGAGAATAACCGAAACCCAAGCTCGAATTCCCTATCCAGATTCCTGGCAACCTTGCAATCCACTGCCTTCCACAACAACGATCTTTCGAAAATAGCGGTCCTGGTGACCGGAGGTGCCGGGTTTATCGGTTCGCATATTGTTGAATACTTGGTTCGTCACGGGGCGGGGCAAATTCGTATTCTGGACAATCTTAGCGAGGGCAAAAGAGAGAACATCGAACCGTTCTTGTCCCAGCCTAATGTCGAGTTCATTCAGGCCGACATCACTGACCCGGTGGTGTGTCAAAATGCTTGCAAAGAAATCCACTATGTAAGTCATCAAGCAGCCCTCGGATCTGTCCCACGGTCGATCGCCAATCCTCTGGCTACGAACGAAGCCAATGTGACTGGCTTCCTGAACATGATGACTGCTGCCAAAGATTCTGGTGTGAAAAGGTTTGTCTACGCAAGCAGTTCCTCGGTTTATGGCGACAGCCCGTTGCTGCCCAAGCAAGAGCACATCATAGGGCGACCACTGTCTCCCTACGCGGTTAGCAAGCGAGTGAATGAAATGTACGCCGATGTTTTCGCACTCGCCTACGATTTTCAGGTCATCGGCCTACGGTACTTCAACGTTTACGGGCCAAGGCAAAAACCTGACGGCCCCTACGCTGCTGCAATCCCACTTTTCGTCGATGCGCTGCTGAACGATCGCCCGCCGATGATTGACGGCGATGGGGAACAGTCGCGAGACTTCACCTATGTCGCCAGTGCAGTGCAAGCCAACATTCTGGCGATGCTTTCAGCGCCCGAGTCAGCAACTGGGAAAGTGTTCAACATTGCCCACGGGCAGCAAACCACCATTAACGCACTGTACCAAACGCTTCGAGAACTAGCCGGTTCAGATTTAAGCCCAGAGCACCGCGAAACCCGTCCGGGCGATGTGCGTCATTCACATGCCGACATCTCGGACGCCGTCGAGCACCTCGGTTACCGCCCGACCGCCAGGCTTCGCGAGGGCCTGCAAGAAGCACTCAACTGGGCAAAAACTCGCGATCTCCCCCCCCCCAGGCAAAGGGTAACAGCAGAGTAACACCAGAGCAACAGCATCCAACGAACAGCATCCGGGGTAGAATGAGAGGGTTGTGAGGACTGGGCAGCCTCTGCTTGTCTCAAAGGGCAATTTGTTTTGCTTAGGCACGTTGTAACCCTGCCGATGATGGATCATCCTACGAGCCGAAATCCTATCAAGACCGACAATCGAAGTGGCTAAACAGCCCACCGAGAACCGGCCGCATTTTATTAAAATCAAGTCTCCTGCATAAGTTTCCAACACGATTGGTCACCCACGTGGACGAAGTCCGCGCCGACCCGTCCAAAAGTGGCATGGGCTTCCAGCCTGTGTAAGCAACACCCTCGACCACCCAGCTCCGACCACCCAACCCACGTGCCAAACCAGCAGCGCCACAAAGCAGGGCGAATCACTTTTTCACTTTGTAGTGTTCCCCATTGTCGCTCGGCTCTCTGAGCCGACAGCGCGATCGGCTCGGAGAGGTTGTGAATAAATACAAAGCAGGGCGAAAACGGATGTCTGAGATTGTTGTTTTGTTGCCTCTCATCTCGATCGAAAGCAATTTGAAGAGCGAGAGGGGTAGTTTTGGCGATCATTTATTTCGAACCTATTTTTAGCTTTCTAAAAATTCACAAGCTCGGAGAGTCGAGCCTAAGCGAGGAGAGGGCGCCAGGCAGAACCTGCCCTCGCTTTGGCTCGACCCTCCTTAAAAAGGAGGGTGAGGTCTAAGAAGTGCCATGATTTGCTAGCTTTCGGCGATCCAACCAACATGCTTAAACCACAGATAAAGACAAATAAACACAAATTCCAACGACCCACCCTATCTGTGTTCATCTGTGTCCATCAGTGGTTAAAAATCAACCGGTCAAATCAAGCGACAACCACAAACCCAACCAAGTCAAAAAGCGGAACAGCTAACGGCTAATCGCTAACACTAAACACCCAACACACCCTTGCCTTTCCTCCGTCACCTAGCGTCGATCAGCACCCTGATCTCAGCCATCATCCTTTCGATCCTACCCATCTGTGTAGCGATCGATTTTGGCGGTGTCCTATGGTGGACGCAGTACGTCGCCGCCTTGGCAATCGCACTCGCTTTCGTCCTTGCACTTACTTCACTGGCGGACTGGAACCGCTATGCAAGACCGCGCCAATTGTTGGTCATGGTGCCTCTGCTACTCTGGCTAGCATATTCAGCGTTTCAAACGGTGACATTACCGCCTTCGCTCGTGGCAATTCTCAGCCCCGGATCACACGCTGCATACACGCAGTGGCTTGAGCCGATTTTACCCGCTTCAAAGCTACCGCAGAGCTTCCCGATTTCGATCGCTCAAGACGACAGCATCCATGCGGTTGCTTGGTTTGGCATGATCACTGTTTTGGCGTGGACGTCACTCCGGGTCTTCAGCACGCGTGCCCGTCTAATTGGCTTGCTCTCCTGCGTTGCCATCACTGGTGCAGCCGTTTCGGTGCTGGGGATTGTCGGCTTGATGTTGCCGGAGATTCCGTTTTTTGCCGGGATGGAGAACCACTTCTCTACATTCGTTAATCGCAACAACGCAGCACTGACAATGAACCTGGGGCTTGCTGCCAGCTTTGGCTTATTGTCATGGCGACTTTCGGCTTTGACCGGGCAAGAGCTCGACGGCACCGAATTCGAGTTCAACGACTTGTTTTCACTGACCAGTGATCGCGATTCTGCGATCGGCGTCCTATGCACCGTGCTTTGCTTCACAGGCTTGCTCGTTTGCGGATCACGGGGTGGACTCGCAACAGTGTTATTTGCAAGCTTGCTCTCATTGGGCTGGTTGCGAAAGCGTCGCGGGTTTAGCACCATCCCGGTGGTCTTGTTCTCTACCATGGTCCTGGCCGCTTTGCTGACATTGCCGCTACAGCTAGACCTAGAATCCATCAAGCGAATGGAGTTTTTCTCTGACAGCAGTAAGACCATCCTCAACGACGGCCGGTTTGACCATTGGCCCGAGGGCTGGCAAGCAACACTGCAGTACCTGCCCGGTGGTTCAGGCCTTTCGACCTACGCAAACGCTCACCTACCCTATCAAAACGAAACTGCAAAGGCATGGTTCGTTCACGCAGACAATCTGTGGCTAGAGTTGTTGGTTGAACAGGGATTCTTTGGTGTTAGCTTTGCGTTGATTCTGCTACTGGTCTGCGTAGGTTGCCTACACCGAATGGCGTCCTCGCATGACGCCCTAGATCACGGACTTCGGGTCGCCGGGTGGTACTGCGTTGGGTCCGTGTTGTTTTCGCAGGCTTTCGATTTTGGACTCGTCATTCCAGCAAACATGTTGCTGGTGACGATGTTGCTCAGTGCCATTGTCACTCGATCCGTCGACTCAAAATTGGTTCAGCCGAGTGACTCGAACGAATCACCAAACTTGCTGGAGAAATTCCTTGCAAAGCCGTTCGTGCCTAAGTCCACCCTTGCACTGCAATCCACTGTCGTCGTTCTGCTAATAATAGCTTCTTATTTATGCTCAGGTAATCTTCGCAGTAACGCCGTTCACGACACGCTGGCAAGACGAACAGACCAAGAGTTGCCGACATCAAGGTCCAAAACCGAAGCACTTCAATCACTGCAAGCTGAACTTTCTGCTGCCCTGGAACCTGCATCCAATTCCAAACTCTTGCACAGCTTAGCTCAAGTCCAGCATCAACTGGGAAGACTTCAAGAAGTTGTTTTAGCCGAGCCCAAAAATGCCGAGGAAGCAAAGCAATTCTACGAGGCAACCTCACCCAGGTATCGTCGACTAGCAGGCCAATCCCCTAGTCAGTTCATCAAAAAGTATCCGGCAGGAATCGACAAGCTAAAGACCGCACAACCGCCCAGCGAATATGCCGAAGCTGTCGCCAACTACGCATCCCTGCTAAGCCGCAAGCCCCTAGATCGATCAGGTCGCGAAGGCCTGATTTACCTTGACTTCATTACCAATAGTCCAATTGAAACCACGGATCAAATTGCCAAGCGGACAAATGCACTGCTCACACAGGTCAGCGACCTTTACCGCAGCAGCCCTGTGCAATTACAGTCGATTGCCAGTCTCGCTGCCCAAAGCCAGGAAAATGAAATGGCGGCCAGCCTTTGGAAAAAGACAATGATTGGAATGCCGCGACGTACCGCCAGCGTGATGAAAGCGATTCTAAACTACACCAACATTTCACTAATCGATGCACTTCCCGAAACGCCAGAAGTCATAAGGGCGGCAGCCAAGCGGATAGTACAGACCCGCGACCGGTCGAATTATCCATTGCTGCCTTCATTAGTCGAAAAATTTGAATGCGATCAATGCGAAAAAACGGACGATAAAGCGGCTTGGTTACAATTAGGTGGCGATGCAATGGTGGCTGCGGAGCTACATAAAAAATCACTAGCGTACTATGAGCAAGCCCTTGAAATTTTAAAAGCATCTATTGGAGAAGAGCATGTTTAT
>CAYVAN010000064.1:0-22016 GCA_964449225.1 uncultured Rhodopirellula sp. | reverse complement strand
ATCAAACGAAAAAAGAAGACTCAAAAGTTCGACATTCCGGCCAACATGAAATCCATTCAGGTTGTTGCGGATTCAGACGGAAACAAAACACTTCACTTGACCATTAGCAATCCGCAGGGCGCGGTCTTAAAACCGTCCGACGTGCTGGACTTGTTAGGCTTGGACGACTGGATCGAAGCGGGTGCCGCAATCACGCGGGTCCGGGTTCATCTGCAAAAAGAATACGACAACACCGAAACCGAACACTACGCCTGCTCGGACGACGTTCCGACAGCGCAAACGACAATCGATCAGCAAAATGATCGAACGAAATAACCGTACACAAAACCGTCAGCGTCCATGCAAACCGTTCGGCCTTTCCGAACAAACGCATCAAGCTGGCCCAACACCCCCAGAGGTGAATATCGATGAAGAAAGAAATGTTGATCAACGTGCTGCAGCCAGAGGAATGCCGCATTGCTGTCCTGGAAAACGACCGACTCGACGAACTTTATGTCGAACGGAAGAGCGTCGAAGCGTTCGCGGGTAACATTTATCGCGGCAAAATTGTCAACCTAGAACCCAGCATCCAAGCTGCGTTCGTTGACTTTGGCGTTGGACGCAATGGGTTCCTGCACATCAGCGATGTCGAACCACAATACTTCCGCCAAGGTGGATACGATCCCGAAGAGATCATGCGGGAATCGGATGAAATGGCCGAAGCCGCTGCCAAACGAGCTCGCGAAACCGGACGCGGCAACAAACACGCCTACAAAGGCGGCCGACCACGCAATAAACCTCCCATCCAAGAAATCTTTCGACGTGGCGATGAAGTCCTTGTTCAAGTCATCAAAGAGGGGATCGGCACCAAGGGACCAACGCTTAGCACTTACATCTCAATCCCGGGCCGTTATCTGGTCCTCATGCCATCGCTCGCTCGGGTCGGTGTGAGTCGAAAGATCGAAGATGAAGATGATCGCAAGCGACTAAAGCGATGTCTAAAAAACCTTAATCCGCCAAAAGGTTTGGGGTTCATCGTTCGTACCGCCGGTGCGGGGCGCAAAGAAGAAGAACTCGGTCGCGACCTTGATTATCTGCTTCGTCTTTGGAAGTCGATTGTCAAGCGCTTGGACGAAACATCGCAGCCAGGGGTTCTGTACGAAGAAAGCGATTTGATCATTCGGACGATTCGCGATATTTACAGCGATGACATCGACAGCATCACGATCGATGAAGAAGAGTCCTACGAAAAGGCTCGTGTGTTCCTGAAGATGGTGATGCCGCGAGTGGTTGATCGTTTGAAGTTGTACGAGGGGGAAGTCCCGTTGTTCCACGCTCATAAGCTGGAACAGGAAATCGTCAAAATTAATCAGCGTCAAGTTCACCTCAAAGAGGGCGGGTCGATCGTGATCGACCCGACCGAAGCCTTGGTCGCGATCGACGTTAACAGCGGCAATTTCCGCGGTAATGATTCAGCTGAGGAAAATGCGTTCCGCATGAACATCAACGCGGCCAAAGAAATTGCTCGCCAACTCCGGCTGCGTGATCTCGGTGGTGTGATCGTTAATGACTTCATCGATATGCGAAAAGAAAGTCATCGTCGTAAGGTCGAACATACGCTTCGCGATGCAATGGCTAGCGATCGAGCGCGAACCAAAATCTTGCGAACGAGTCCTTTTGGTTTGATCGAGATGACTCGGCAACGAATTCGCCCGAGTTTGAAGCGAAGCATCTACCGCGATTGCCCGTGCTGTGATGGGCGTGCATTAGTGAAAACAGCGGAAAGCATGTCGATCGAGGTGATTCGTACACTAGCATTGGCGGTCAAGAACAAGCACATTGAACGTGTCACCGTTAGGGTTAACGACGAGGTCGCTGCGCACCTGAACAACCGTAAACGTCGGGACGTGATGGAGATGGAAGATCTGGGAAAGATGACGGTGCAAATCTTAGGCAGCGAAGCACTTTACCCAGAACACCTCGAACTCGATTGCCGCGACGCTCGTGGCGAGAAAGTCGAAATTGATTCATAGGGAAGCGATTAGCTTTTAGCGTTTAGCTACTAGCTCGTTGTTTCTGAAAAGCTGATCGCTAACCGCTAAAAACTCGTTTCATGATAGAACTTGGCATCAACATTGATCACGTCGCGACGGTCCGTCAGGCTCGTCGGACGTACGAACCCGATCCGGTGATCGCTGCGGCGTTGGCCGAGCAGGGGGGGGCGGATGGCATCACGTTTCACTTGCGTGAAGACCGCCGACACATCCAAGATCGGGATGTGGAAGTGTTAATGAAAACGGTGACCGTGAAAACGAATATGGAATTGGCTTGCGCCGATGAAGTGATCGCGATCGCGTTAGCCGCCAAACCGGATTGGGCATTGTTGGTACCCGAGAGCCGTGAAGAAGTCACGACCGAAGGCGGTTTGAACGTGATCGGCGATACCGGCCGAATCAAGAAAGCAATCGAGCAATTCAAACAGGCCGGCATTCTGGTCAGCCTGTTCATTGATCCCGAAGCTGAACAAGTCAAAGCGTCCGCCGACCTGGGCGTCGATGCGGTCGAGTTGCATACCGGACCGTATGCGCTCGCGAAAGGTGAAGCTCACCAGCACGAACTTGGCCGATTGATTGACGCAGGCAAAATCGCCTCCGATGCAGGCATTCGTTTGCACGCTGGCCACGGTCTAAACTATGCCAACGTCCGCCCGGTCGCTGCGATCGATAATATGATCGAACTAAACATCGGTCATTCCATCGTTAGCCGAGCCGTGATGGTGGGAATGAAGGAAGCCGTCGCCGAAATGCGGCGAATTTTGGATCTGATTAGTCCTTGATGCCTTTTACGGCTTTAACGCGATTCTTGGTGCGTTGTCTTCGCTGATCGCGATTCCGATCCAGCCATCACGAAGCTCGAATTGGCTGATCGCTAGTCCTTTCATCGCCGGGTGATCCACCAAGTTTGGCATGGTCATGGGCAGCTTTCGATTGGGCGACAGCACTTTGTTGAAGACCGCACGGGCTGGCAGACGTTTCCGCATCGACATTCCGGGACCGCTGATTCGCAGGTGGCCTTCGCGGACCAATGACGCTTGCAAGCCATTAACTTCGGGACGGTAAGCGGCACGGACAATGAAATTGGTCAGTGCTGCTGAGTCATCGCGACTCAGCTTGACCACTCGCAGCGTGATCCACAAACGGTTGTCCTCGATTTCAACCGTGATCGGACGCGTGCGAGCAAACTGGATGGTGACGTTGCCCGGCACGTCTTCTGGGATTTCGATCGATTGACCGAACATGTTTCCCGCTCGTGTGATCACTTGGTTGATCGCCATCGGCTCGTCACGTGGGACTAATTGCTCGAGTGTGTTGTTCACCGCTGATTGATGTGCCTGGACACTCATCAAGCTGGTGCGTGGAGCACGAGGTCGTGGAGTGAAGGCTGCCAGTTGCCAATCACCGGCCAAGCGGTATCGTGCGAGCAATCGAGCATCCGTGGTCGCCATGTCGATCACTTGCGGATCAAGCTTCATCTTTCCCAGAGGACCGAGCACCATTTTGCTAAGTTGATCGGTGGCTTTTTCGATCTGCTGGTCCAGTTGTTGGTCCATCTCTGATGCGACTTGGCGTCGGATTTTTTCGGACGCAATCCGGTTTGACACGGGTTTCATCGAATCAAATTTGCTCGATGCGAAACTGCGAACCAGTGCTCCAACCAATGGCCATCCATCGTACTTGCTGCGGACTCCAAGCAACTTTGTGCGGCCTCGAACATCCACCTGTACATCACCCAAATCGACGCCCGCTCGCGTGACTTCGATCGGTGCGGTTGCGTTGAATTGATTTTCGCCATTGGTCCGAACGGTAACGGGACCATTGAGCCCCGTTGATTGCGTTTGCACGTTGCCCAATGTTTGGAATTTAAGTGCCCAGCGATCCGCAGCAGGTTTTAGGACCACGTTTAGGTCGCTCTTGATGTGGCTGATGCCACGCACTCGCGTTCCCATCACGGTTGTTTTGACGGAAACCGTTCTGGGCGAAACTGATGGCAGCATACGATTCAACATCGAATCAGTTAAGGCAAAGCGGACGTTGGCGTTGCGGTAGTGGACGTCCAACGACTTTGCCACTGCTGATGCTTCGACGTTCTCGGAATACCGCAGGGCTTGAACGGCACTGGCGATGTCGATGGCGGCCAAGTCAATTGCATCGGATTCTTGACGTTCAATTTGACGTAGCAATTCGGAGAAGTCGACAACAGCGTGCGTCCACGGTCGAATCGCGGCGGCCAGGTTCATGACCGAATCACGGCGTAGCCACCGCAGGTGTTCGCCTTCGAGTGCATGCCAGTCCAATCGCGACAGCAAACGCTGGGCAAGGATGGATCGCGATTCCGGGCTTCCGCTTGATGGTGATGCCGCAGCGACGAGTTCGTCGATCAGCAAGAAATCGCTCCAGCCTTGTAAGTCGCCTGTTTCGGCAAGCTCAGCCAATACGACTGAAATTGCTTCGTTGACGTGATCCAAACGAGCCGCTGCATCGGAATGCCCAAGGTCGCCGACCATCCACTGAATTCTTTCGTCACGAGTGTTCTGCCAAACGGGTTCCCACACGGCGACGCGGCGGTTGACCGCATGAGCAACCTGCAACATGCCGATTTGGATGTCGCGTTGCTGAACTGTCTCTGCGGACGCGATGCCCTGCTTTGCAAGATCGGTAAGCGCCGCGATCGATGCACCTGATTGATCAGATCCCAATCGATTCAACGATTTTAGGGAACGGAGTTCGGTGGAGATTTCATTGAGCCAAGATTGAATTTCTGCGTTATCGTTCTTGGCTAATTGTTCACCCAGCGATTGGATTTGTTGTGTCAATCGAGGTGTTGCCGGCCAACCAGCGGGCCAGTCGCGATTCGGTTTTGCATCAATGTTTCGTGACGCGTTTGAATGTGCGTCAGTCAAAGATGTCGCCTGCTTTCCAAGCACCCGTGTGGAATCTGGCAGCGAGGATTTCGTAACCGTCGATTTCGCTGGCAGCAGTTCTAGGATTCCGTTGTCAACGATTGCATCTCTATCCGATCTGCGAAGTGAACCGAGCGTAACCAAAGATCTCGCACCGATTGGACTGGACCCGGCAAAGTGAAGCCCTCGCGGTGTCTTGCCACTCAAGTCCATCGTGTCGGCAGTCCACAAGTTGGCAAGTAATTGGTCCAACGAGATGATGGGCTGCGCATCATCCGTTCCGATGGAAGCAGTCGATTCATTCGCATGTGCAGCTGAAACGCTGCGGCGATCGCGAGGGATTCCGGCCAATTCGTGCGACTCGTTTCGGATCGGCGCAAGAATGCGAGCGTGGTTGTTCGCTGATGACTTACCGTGGTGACGGTAACCGGCGACCGACGATGCGGTGAACTCGATCGGTTGGGTGTCAGCGATGACGGGTTTCGGGTTTTCTTTGCGATCCCAGATTGATGCCATGACGGTTCCACCGTCGCTTTGCCATTGGCTAAACGCAGAGGAGAAATCTTGGCTCAAGCTTTCGCTGTTTAGCACAGCGTCTGTCTTGGCGATTGCCTGACTGACTTTGCATTTTAAGGTTGGTAAAGCCACCTGGATTAAGCTGGCGGCAGTGATCGAAGCAGACGCAACGAGCGGCCAAAGCAAAAGCGATCGTTTAATTTCCTTACGCATCCGTACGTCATCCGTGAAAAAAAGGAGGTTCACCTGCAAACGCACCTTCACACGCCATTGATTGGCACACGCCATTGATTGGAATGTTGCCGAAGGTGGTCACGAAACTATTGATCGGCGGACAAGCGTCCAGGATCAAACTGCAAAGGTGAAGTCTTCCCAACCCCAACAGTCACCGAAACCGGATTTAGGACCATGACCGGACTAGCCCGCAGAATCGTTAGACATTTCGTATGACAAGTGAATTCCGGTGCCCATGGTCTCCCGCCCTGCGGGCTCGCCAAGTATAGTCCCACCATGAAATTGACGACTGCGAAACGAATTTTTGTCGCCGGACACCGGGGAATGGTGGGGTCCGCCGTCTGTCGTTTGCTTGACCAGCGACGCACTGATGGGCGTCTAGGGACCGCTGGTGGGTTTGAAATTTTAACGGCGTCTCGATCCGAACTGGATTTAACCGATTCAGCATCGACGCTTGCGTTTTTTCAGAAACATCAGCCAGATGTTGTCATCTTTGCGGCTGCCAAAGTGGGCGGAATCGTCGCCAACAAGACTTATCCAGTCGAATTTCTCTCTGACAATATCATGATGGCGATTTCTGCCATTGCTGCAGCACACCAAACCGATGTTGGACGATTCCTATTTTTGGGCAGCACCTGCATTTACCCGCGTGATTGCCAACAACCAATCCAAGAAGAATCTTTGCTAACCGGTCCGTTGGAACCGACCAACGAAGCTTATGCACTTGCGAAGATCTCGGGTTTAAAGCTCTGCCAGTATTACCGGAATCAACACGGTGCGATGTTCCACAGCGCCATGCCAACGAACCTCTATGGACCGGGTGACAATTATCATCCCGAGCATTCGCACGTTTTGCCTGCACTGATTCGCCGATTTCACGAAGCCAAACTTTCGGATGCGCCGAGCGTCACGATTTGGGGAACCGGATCACCGCGACGCGAGTTCCTGTTTGTTGAAGATTTGGCCGACGCGTTACTGCATCTGTGCGAGCTTGATGATCCGCCGGATTGGGTCAACGTCGGCACCGGAATCGATTCAACAATCTTGGAAGTCGCGCAAATGGTAGCCAAAACAGTTGGCTATGAAGGGAAAATTGAAACCGACCCTTCACGCCCCGATGGAACTCCGATCAAATGCACCGATGTGAATCGATTGCATGCTACTGGTTGGAAACACGAAGTTAGTTTGGCAGAGGGATTGCGAAGGACTTACCAAAGCTTTCTCGAAGAAACTCAATCTGAAAATTTACGTTCAGTCTGAACGCTAAAAAATCTCAACTCATCGTTTTAGTTAGCAATATGACAAAATCGGCACTGATTACTGGCATTACAGGTCAAGACGGGAGCTACCTGGCGGAGCTGCTGCTTGAAAAGGGATACCAAGTTCATGGTTTGGTTCGTCGTAGCAGCACGTTTGCGACCGAGCGGATTGAACATCTTTACGAAGACGTTCACGACAAATCAAACCTGCGTTTGCACTACGGTGATTTGACCGATGGGCAAGCATTGTCAAATTTGGTTTTGGACATCGAACCTGACGAAATCTACAACCTGGGTGCTCAAAGCCATGTTCGCGTGTCCTACGACCAACCCGTCTACACACTGCAAACGGTCGGTGTCGGGGCGCTAAACGTTTTGGAAGCAGCTCGTTTGCTGAATAAGAAAAAGACGACCAAGGTGTACCAGGCTAGCAGCAGCGAAATGTACGGCGATGTTTTGGAAACGCCTCAAAAGGAAACAACGCCGTTTAACCCGCAATCGCCTTACGCCTGTGCCAAGGTTTATGCCTACCATCAAACCGTCAACTACCGGCGTGGCTATGATATGTTCGCCAGTAACGGGATCCTGTTTAACCACGAATCCGAACGACGCGGCGAAACCTTTGTGACGCGTAAGATCACGCGGGCCGCCGGTCGAATCAAAGTTGGGATGCAGGAAAAGTTGTATTTAGGGAATTTGGACGCCAAACGCGACTGGGGTTATGCCAAGGATTACGTCGAAGGCATGTGGCGTATTTTGCAGCATGACGAGCCCGATGATTTCGTGTTGGCAACCGGTCGAACCGAATCGGTTCGTGATTTTTGTCGATTGGTATTCGAACAACTTGATTTGAATTACGAAGACTACGTTGAAATTGACCCGCGTTATTTCCGTCCGGCCGAAGTTGATTTGCTGCTCGGGGACGCAAGCAAGGCAAAGGAAAAGTTAGGCTGGGAAGCAGCGACAAACCTTGAAGAGTTGGCCCGAATTATGACCGAGCATGATTTGGATCTCGCCAAGCGTGAGTCCCATGCCAAAAGCTTCGTATCGGAATCATAGTTCATGGCTAAAAAAGCAAAGTCGTCTGGTTTCGAGCAAGTCGAACCGATTGGCCATCGAGTGCTGGTGCGTAAGGACGAACCCAAACGCGAAACGCGCGGCGGGATCGCTCTACCCGATGCAGCGGAGATTCCGACGATTACCGGCCGCATCGTGACAATCAGTGCTGCGGTTGAAAACGACGAGGAATTGCCGCTGCGCCAATACGACAAAATTCTGTTTCACCCCAAGAACGCGATCCCAGTCGACTTGGAACACGACAATCAGCTTTTTGTGGTTCCAGTAGATGACGTGGTTGCAGTTTTCCGCCGGTCCAAATCAAAAGATGATGACTGAGCCAGAGCGTACGGCAACCGATTTTTCATAAATCCTGCACACGTGGATGAGTTTTGGTATACTCAGGGTCCCTCCTAAGCTACCTTCCTACCTAAAACTCGCAACATTCATGCACCAGAAACTTGACTGGGCACGGCGGACGTTTCTCTCTCGTTCGTTCGCCGGCATCGGCAGCTTTGCCCTGGCTTCGTTAATCGGCGACCATTCGCTTGCCCAAACCGCGACGCAGTCGCAAACGAACAGTTCTGATGGTCATCCCTGGCCAGCTTTGCCGGGTTACCCGAATTTTCCACCCAAGGCCAAACGGATTGTTCACCTCTGCATGGCCGGTGGGCCATCGCAATTCGAATCGCTTGATCCCAAACCGGAACTCGATCGCATTGATGGTCAGGCGTTTCCGGCCTCGTTCACTGAGGGCGAACAACTGGCGCAGCTTCAAGGTTCGCAGTTAAAGGCTCGCAAGTCATTTGTGAAGTTCAAAAAGTGGGGCGAGTCTGGTTTGGAAATGTCCGAATTGTTTCCGTACACCGGGGCAATGGCGGACGACTTGTGCGTGATTCGCAGTATGACGACCGAACAGATCAATCACGACACCGCTCATGCATTCATGAACAGCGGCTCGATTATCAAGGGACGTCCCTGCATGGGATCTTGGTTGCTGTACGGATTGGGCGCAGAAACAGAAAACTTACCCGGCTACGTCGTGATGACATCCTCCGGCCCAGGTGCTCAACCGGTTTCGGCACAACAATGGAGCAGCGGTTTCCTGCCAAGCAAGTTTCAGGGCATCGCGTTTCAGTCCAGCGGATCTCCGGTGCATTACATCGGTAATCCCGACGGCGTTTGTCAATCGACTCAGCGACAAGTGATCGATGAAGTACAGCGTCTTAATTCAATGCTGACGGATCGTCACTACGACCCCGAAATTGAAACGCGAATTGCCCAGTACGAAATGGCATTCAAGATGCAATCGGCGGTGCCTGAATTGGCGGACATGAGTGACGAATCGAAAGCGTCCTTAGAAGCTTACGGAGTCAAAGAAGCGGGCGATGGAACCTATGCATCGAATTGTTTGCTCGCTCGACGATTATTGGAACGCGGTGTTCGCTTTGTTCAGCTTTATCACCGAGCTTGGGATCACCATAGTAATCTGGAAAAAGATTTCCCCATTGCCGCCAAAGCAACCGATCAGGCGACGGCTGCTTTATTAAAGGATTTAAAAGATCGCGGAATGCTGGAAGACACGTTGGTGATTTGGGGTGGCGAATTTGGCAGAACGCCGATGGCCCAGGGATCTGGACGCGATCATCACATCAACGCGTTTAGTCTTTGGATGGCTGGCGCAGGAGTCAAAGGTGGAACCATTTACGGAGCAAGCGACGAATTGGGATACCGTGCGGTTGAAAACCCGGTATCGGTCGCAGACCTTCACGCCACGATGCTGCACTTGTTCGGCATCGATCATGAAAAGCTAAGGGTTCCGTTCCAGGGCTTGGATTTGAAATTAACGGGCGTCGAACCAGCTCGAGTGGTTCGTGAAATTTTAGGCTAGAAATTTCACCAAAATTCTCTGCATTTGTTTCTTTCATCAAGTGTCTGTATGCGTTTATCAATTATTAGTTGCCTTGTCACTCTTTGGTTCAGCTCAGTAGCGATTGCTGAGGATCAACTAGTCAGCAAAATCGTCGACCGTCCGTTACCCGACGAAGTGTCATTCAATGCGCATATTCGGCCATTGATGTCCAATACGTGCTTTTTGTGTCACGGCCCCGACGACCACGACAATGAAAGTGGATATCGGATTGATTCGTATGAAGAAGCAACCGCAACGCTACCGTCGGACGACGACTTGGTGGGCATTAAACCAGGCGATCCTGATGCATCCGAAGTGTATCTGCGGATCATTGGCGCTAGCGATGGCGAACAGATGCCGCCCGAAGATTTCCGCCATCAACTAAGCAGCTACGATCGCGCTTTGATTGAAAAATGGATTCGCCAGGGTGCAAAATACCAGCAACATTGGTCATACACACCCATCCAATCACCAGCGATTCCGACGCCGGCCAAGCACCGTGATGAAATCGCGAATCCGATTGATGCGTTTGTTTTGTCACGCTTGGAAGAGAACGGTATTGAGCCGACCGAATTAGCGGATCGGGCGACGCTTTTGCGAAGGCTTAGCTTGGACATCATCGGTTTGCCACCAACGCCGGATGAAGTCAAACATTTCGTCAATAACGAAGATGAAAACGCTTATCAGCAAGAAGTCGACCGCCTATTGGCGTCTCCACATTATGGCGAACGCATGGCCAGCAATTGGTTGGATATCGTTCGCTACGCTGACACGGTTGGGTTTCACGGAGACCAGAATCAACGCATCTTTACTTATCGCGACTACGTCATTGATGCGTTTAACAACAATAAACCTTTCGACCAATTCACGACCGAACAGATCGCTGGTGATTTGTTGGCCGATTCAGAGTCGGGAGGTCCAACCGACGAACAATTGACTGCGACGGGTTTGTTGCGGTTGAATATGATGACACGTGAAGGTGGCGCACAACCAGGCGAGTACCTGGCAAAGTACAAAGCAGACCGAGTGCGAATGTTGGGCACGGCGTTTTTGGGATCAACGCTGGCGTGTTGCGAATGCCACAACCATAAATACGATCCGTTTTCAGCGAAGGATTTTTATTCGCTGGGGGCCTTCTTTGACGACCTGCAGCAGTGGGGCGTTTACACCTCTTATCCCTATTCGCCAAACCCAGATTTGAACGGGTTTAGCAATCACTTTCCATTTCCGCCTGAGCTGCGTTTGGAAAGTCCCTCGCTTTTGGCCGAAATGGCTGTGTTGCAGTCAGAGCGTGATACCAAGCTCGCTTCGGCAGTAGGAATGTCCACCCTTGAATCCGAAGAGTTCCTATCGTGGCACGATTCGACCCGTGATTTCATCGCGAGTCACCCGAGCGGTTGGTACACGCCTGCGATCACTTCCGTTTCGACCGACAAAGAGACAAAGTACGAAATTCTCGAAGACCGAGGCGTGTTACTGGACGGCGAATCCAGCCCGGCTGAAAAGATAACCGTGGCCACAAAGGTCGAGATGCCAATTTTGGCAAATGCGATTCGATTGGAAATCTTGCCAGATGATTTGCACGGTGGCAACGTCGGTCGTGGAGAAGATGGACGGTTCCAGTTGTCAATCAAGGCGATGGTTGGCAAAGATACTGAGGTGCCAATCGCGTGGGGTGAAGCGGATCGCCGAACTCCGGCAACGTATCACAGTGGTGCTGAACCCCTAACGCTAGACGAGCAGTGGAAGAGTGGTCCGGCGGTATGGCAATTGCCTTCGGATGAAACAAAAATTCAACATACAGCTGTGTTTCATTTCGCAGAACCGCTGCAACTAAAGCAAGATGATCAATTAACGATCGAAATCACCAGTGGCGATGTTGGCAAGTTTCGTGTGTCAATGACACCGATGGGGCAACCGATCGCTGGACATCCAGCAGCCACAGATGATCTGGTTTTGGCAATCAACGATGAAGAGCCAACGTTGCGCCAGCGTGAAAGTTTGTTGAGTCTGTATCATCGTTCAACAGTACCGTTCGAACAACAAAGTCCAATAAGCAAGTTTTATCGCGACCGATTGTTGGAATTACGAACGGGATTGGCGATGACGATGGTCGCACAAACGGTCCAACCAGAGGATTATCCGGTCAGCAAGGTTTTGCCTCGCGGAAACTGGCAAGATGATACCGGTGAATTAGCGCCCCCTGCTTTCCCTCACTTTTTGCCGCAACCCAAGCAAGAGAGCGGTCGCCGGTTAACTCGATTGGATTTGGCTGATTGGCTGACGGCACCCGAGAATCCTTTGACGTCGCGTCACTTCGTTAATCGAACATGGCGACGGTTCTTTGGTAGCGGCTTATCCGGAGTTTTGAGTGATCTAGGCAATCAAGGCGAATGGCCCAGTCATCCGTTGCTGCTGGATTGGTTGGCCAGCGAGTTCGTTTCGAGCGGTTGGGATGTCAAGGAATTGGTGCGGACGATCGTCCATAGCCGAACGTATCGGCAAGCCTCGGCCGTCCGAGATGACCTGAAGGTGGTTGATCCGTACAACCGACTGCTGGCGCAGGGGTCGGCACGTCGATTAGAAGCAGAGGCGATTCGCGACAACGCGCTGGCGATTTCAGGGCTGTTAAGAACGGACTATATCGGCGGGCCTAGCGTTTTCCCTTATCAGCCCGATGGCCACTACAAGAACATCCAATTTCCTTGGCGGAAATATGTTTCGAATACTGATTTTCGGCAGTATCGGCGGGGGGTTTATATGCATTGGCAGCGTTCGTTCCTGCATCCCATGCTGGTCAATTTTGACGCCCCCCCTCGCGATGAATGTACCGCCGATCGAGTTCAGTCCAACAGTCCGCAGCAAGCATTGACGCTGCTGAACGATCCGGTTTTCGTTGAAGCTTCCCATGCGATGGCTAGGAAACTTCTTCGCGAGCATCCAGAGTCAAGTTTCAGTGATTTATTGGATGTGGCATTTTTAACCGCTGTCGCTCGATCGCCAACCTTTGAAGAACAAGCCGCGTTGGAAGGTCTTTACGAGCGACAATGGAACCATTTTAAAGACCACCCCCAGGATGCGGAAAAGTACGGATCGGTTGGGAACCAAAAGAACCTTCAACACACGGCTAAAGTAGCCGCGTTGGGGCAGGTCTGTAGAGTGGTGTTGAACCTTCACGAAACGATTACTCGTTACTAGCAATCGATTTTAGTCCTTTCGCCAATTTGACGATCGAGCGTAGACTTAGGACTGCAAGAAAGCACACAGTGCCGGTCCAACGTTTCAACGCTTGAGGGGCTTGAATGCCAACGCGAAAGAATGCTCGTTATCAGCGAGCTTTGCGAAAAGGAAAATCTTATCTTCGTCGTCGCTTATCAATTCAATCGCTGGAAATACGGCGGTTATTAGTCGCAGAGAACGCTTTGTTTGACGTCGATGAGGTGTTAAGTGCGGCGGGGTTAGTGGGCAATGTTTCAGCCCAGGTCGATTGGGGTGACGGCAGCGTAACCAACGCCGCAACCACCGGCGGTTCAGAATCAGGATCGCTTCGAGTCCGGTTTAATTACAGCCTTGACGACAATCGATTCTTTAACCAGCCCGGTGCGAGGGCCGCGTTGGAATTTGCGGCTGAGTCATTTGTGAGTCGATTCGGCGACCAATTTTCGGCCATTGGAACCAATCAATACGTTACTGTCATTCCGAAGATCCTCGATCCAACGACCGGTAGCGAAGTGACGCTTGCCAGCAATCCAAGAATCGCGGCGAACGAAATTGTCATCTATCCTGGGTCCAGGAATTTCACCGGAGACACCGCTGGGGTTGGCGGGCCTGGTGGGTTCGACCTTCCATCGAGCTTTACCTTCCAAACGCAAGCCGAAAGGGCCAGGATTGAAGCGGAGATTGCCGCGTTTCGTAATTCAGTTCGGTCACGCGGTCAAAGCGGAGCTTTGGGCACGGCAACCACTGCGACGGACTACGCCGTTGGCGTGGGGTCGATCGCGTTTGATCAACGCGGTTCACGCGATTGGTATTTTGGAATCGATCCGGATGGAATCCAGCCCGGACAAAGCGATTTCATCACAATCGCAACACATGAATTAGCGCACGTCTTTGGATTTGGGTTGGCAAATTCATGGGCGCGATTGAGTTCTGCCAACGGGTTTCGAGGCGAGGCGGCAAAAGCGGTCTTTCCCGGCAGCGGAAATGTTCCTTTATCCGGAAACGCAAACAGCGGGTTTACGCACTGGTCCAACAATGTCAGTGACAGTGTCCCAACGGTGATGGAGGGAACGATCGACGCTTCACGGCGCAGCAGCTTCTCGCCGCTGGACTTCGCGGCAATGGACGATATCGGATACGACTTGGTCGACATGGACACCACGGTCACCGCGTCGCATCGCTATGCAGATAATGGTTCTTACCCGACACGGGTGATCTTAAGAGGAAGCCAAGGTGGCGAGGTCGAATTTGACCTAGGTGACACGTTGGTCACCAACGTTGCCCCAACATTGACAGTGGTGGCGGACCGCAACGTGACGGAGGGGCAATCGTTTACGATCACAAATATCGGATCGATCACTGATCCCGGGTTCCGTAACCCAAACGCGATTCCCGATGCCGCAGAAACATTCACTTACACGATTGATTGGGGCGACGGAGAATCGGATTCCGGCAGCGCAACCATTGACCGAAACGGAAATTCAAGTCCCAGAACAACCAATGCGTCGTTCAATGGATCACACCGTTACGATTCACCGGGCAACAAAACCGTGCGAGTGACAGTGACCGACGACGATGGGGGGCGCGATACCGAAACATTTCGCATCACAGTCGATCCGGTTCCAGAGTTGTCGTTATCGTTCGCGGATGCCACCATTTCCGAAGATGATGGCGACGAAGCCACCACGTTGACAGTATCTGTCTCCGGTGAAACCTCGGATCAGCCTCGTCAAGTCAATTTGGTCAGCAGCGATCAGACTGAATTAGCGGTACCAACAACGATTACGATCCCCGCCAACACGTCGACGGTCGTCATCCCAGTCACGGCGATCGATGATACTTTGGCAGACGGAAATCAGGTGTCGACGGTGATGGCCAGTGGGAACGGTTTGGTTTCCGCGATGGCTGAGATTACGGTTTCTGACGCTGAAACAATTTCCGCCAGCTTTTCAGCATCAAGAGTGATTGAAGGATCATCGGGTCAGGTCAGTCTGACGTTGGCTCGCAGTAACACCGACACGGACGACCCCTTGGAAGTAAGTTTGGGTCGAGACCGGGGCCAATTGGGGCTTGGTTCGACCGTGGAAATACCGGCGGGCGAGCAAACCCTGGAAATCCCGATCAATCCGCCCGATGATAATGTTGCCGAATTGACGGCCGATGTCGAAGTTTCGGTTCAGGCCACTGGGTTTTCTGGCGCAGTAGTATCGCTGGACTTGATCGATGACGAGCCGCCGCTATTTCAAAACCCTGAGAACCGGTTCGATGTCGACGGTGTGGGCGGTGTCTCAGTGCTGGATGCTCTGATCGTAATCAACGTGGTGGCAAGACGCTCGAATGCTCAGATTGATCCAGCGACCGAACAACCCAGCGGTCAGTTCTGGGACGTCAACGGCGATTATCAAGTGACAGCACTGGATGCTCTTCAGACGATTAATTTCATTGCCCGCACCGCATCGACACAAGTGGAGCAAGAACCGCCAAGCGTTGCTACCTTCGCATTGCTTGCCCCCCAATCCAACGATCAAGAGGAAGATTTAATCGCGTTGGCAAGCGATGCTGCGATCACGGCGATGTTTTAAACCCAACGTTCAACGGTTCTCACATCGTTAGTTTCGATACGGTACAGCGTTCGTTTATCGTTTGAAACGGTTATCTCGTTTGGAGGTTTTAGGGGCTATCGGATATGGGCCCATCTCGTACTTGCAGCACGGCGGGTTAGGAAAACTAAGCTAACGTTCAGGTGAATCTCATCACCTACGCTATTTTTTGTTGTTGAAATGCTCACCGTCGATGTTGTTGAAGATCTAAGCAGCCTGCTGGAAGACCATTTGTCTTGGGACCGTCTTTCCCGTGGCGTTCCGTTTCGTCAAGCGGCTTGGCTGGGCCCTTGGTGGAACTGCCTTGGCAAGGAATGCCAGGCCACTGTTTTGATTGCTCGAGACGAACAGGGCGAGCTAATCGGAGCAATGCCGCTTTATCGCAAATCTGGTTCCCGAACCCTACGGGGGCTTGGCGATGGTGCGGCCTGTACCGACCACGTCTCTGTTCTAGCTAGCACTGATCGGTGCGAAGAAATTGCGCTCGCTTTCGGACGTCACCTCGCTTCGATTTGTTCCGACGATCGACACGGTTGGGATCTCATTGACATTGATGGCGTCGTGGAAGGCGATCAAGCGATGGCCGCATTCGCAACCGGTTTGAGGGAATGTGGATCACAGTCGCACGCAGGTTCACGCATGAGCACTTGGTTCAAAGCAGTGGAAGAAGATTGGCAGCAACACATCAAGCATCACGGAAAGACTCAGCGAAGACGGATGCGACGATGGTGCGAAAAGATTGACGATGATCCAGACGTCGATCGAATGGTCGCTGTCACCGAATCTGAAGTAAAAGAATTGCTGGACGTCATCATTGACCTACATCAAAAGCGTTGGGAGGCGGACGGAGAGCCAGGTAGCTACGCGGATCCCAATTTTCGTGACTTCATGCATCAAACGTGCCAGCAATTCATGTTGCAGGGCCAACTGCATCTCGCCGGGCTTCGCTTAAAAGGGAAGGTGATTGCTGGCGAGATTAATTTTATTGGCGAAAACCGTATCATGTACTGCTACAGCTCTGGGTACGATATCGAATTTGCTCAGTTGGAACCGGGCCGTTTGCTGCTGATCGATAGTTTAAGAGACATGTATCGATTGAGTTTGGCAGGGGCGGATTTTATGCGTGGTGACGAGTCCTACAAATCGCGATTTACAAACCAATCACGCAAGCTGTATCGGGTTCGTGTCGTTGCTCCAACGCTGTTTCCAAGGTTAAGACACGCGGTTTGGACCACTGGATTTGAGGTCAAGCAATGGATGCGTCGGCGGACCGGCCGTCCGGAAATTCTGGTCAACGATGCCACCGAAATCGGTTAGGATTCGAACGGACTGAATCACCGTCGCTGTTTTGCGTCCCCCTTGCGGGGCAAAAGAGGTATACTTCGGAGGTCTTTTTAAACAAAGAATTCTCGCTCCGAGGAATTAGCACCGTGATTCCAAATCTGACCGGCCGGCTACTGATCGCCTCTCCTCACCTAAGCGACGGGAATTTCCTGCGGAGCGTGGTTTTTATCATTCGTCATGACGTTGAGGGGGCATTTGGCCTGACCATCAACCGCGCGACCGACCGCCGTTTCCGCGATCTGATTGATTGTCCGCCCGCCGAAGGTCAACCTAGAGACGACGACCACATCTATCGCGGTGGCCCAGTCGAAGGGCCTCTTTTGGCTCTCCATGATCTGGCAGGTGTCGGCGAACCCTGCAACACCTTTGATTCAATCGACCAAGCTGTTTCATCAAGCGGAACAAAGGTTACGATTGAAAGCCATCCATCACAGCCCTGGGGATCAATGTCGATCGAACTTGGTAATCCACCCGCTTGGATCACGGGGGACGATGATCATTTGCGAATCCTGCTCCGCCGACCCGACGCCAAGGTACGCTATGTTGCACACTACGCAGGCTGGGGGCCGTGTCAATTGGACAATGAACTTCAAGCCGGTGGTTGGCTGCACAGCGATGCAGATCACGAGATCCTATTCGGTGATCCTGATCAAGTCTGGGAACTGGCCGTTAAGAAATGCGGTTCCGAGGTGATGTCTGGGATTGTCCCTGACGTCTCAGTCGAGCGAATCAATCGCTGTGATCCAGGAATCAATTAGCGTGGGAATCGCCTAGAACCCATGCTTTCATTCAGTTAAGTTGTCTCGGCACCGTTCGTAACGGTAAACACCCCAAGAAGGGCAGATTAGCTTTTCAAGCGGGGCAATATCGCTCGGCTCTCCGAGCCGATAGCGCCTCCAGCTCGGAGAAATTTCGCTCGGCTCTTTGAGCCAAAATCGCCATCGGCTCGGAGAGCCGAACGACATTGGTGGACGCTCCAAAGTGAAGCAGTGATTTGCTTTGGCGAAGGTAACGCAGACCGTAAGTACAACCGTTTTTTTCTAAGTGGATGATTCGATGCGACGTTTCGTGATTGGTGACATTCACGGTTGCGCGAAAGCTCTGGACACTTTGATCGAGAGCATTCATCCAGCCAGTTCGGACGAAATCGTTTTCCTGGGCGATTATATTGATCGTGGCCCGAATAGCCGCGATGTCGTCAAGCAAGTGATTGAACTTGGCAAGTCTTGCCGAACGGTGACGCTCCGCGGTAATCACGAAATCATGATGCTTGGCGTCGCGCTCTACGGACTGGACGACAAAGGGTGGTTGGCCAACGGAGGCAATGCGACGCTTTCAAGTTATGGCGGCAAGTTGTCGAAAGTGCCGGACCTGCATATCGAGTTCTTTCGTGGACTTCGGCCATATTACGAAACCGACAAAAGCATTTTCGTGCATGCTGGTTACCATCCGGAAATTGAAATGCGGCACCAGGATGAAACGACCTTGTACTGGACGCATCTAGCCGATCCCTTGCCCGCACCCCACATCAGTGGAAAGCGAGTGTTCGTTGGACACACGCCACAGCCCGACGGAATCGTGCTAAGCACCCAGCACCTCGTTGCAGTCGACACTTATTGTTTTGGTGGCGGTTTTTTAACGGCCTACGACGTCGACAGCTGTGAAACAATTCAAGTCAACCGTCATGGCCATGTGCGAAAAGCACCGTTGCGAAAGTTGGTCGAAGGTCTTCAAGCCGCCGCAAAAACTGCTGGCAAGATGTGCCGAAGTGTGGTCAACCGTAAGCAAACTGACCCGACCAAACCAGTCGCTGATTCAGCAAAGTGAGATCACTGTCCGATCGTTCCAGATGTGTCTCATGCAGGCAGTCATTCTCGTAGCGAAACTCGCCAAGAGTTTCGGCATGGATCAGACTCTGTGGCACGCCGATCGTTTTATCGGCTTTCCCTACGCCGGGGACGCGTTTAGGAGCGTCACGATCCTATGCCGCACGTCGATCTTGGCGGATTCTTCGGCTTGCCGATTCGATGTTTTCGCGAACACTCGCGTGAGCACCCGTTTCAGCAGGCGAGGCATCGGCATACCACTGACGCTCTTCGATCGACTGAAGCACTTGATTGGCGACAGCAACTGCGCGTGCCCCCGCAAAGCCATCGACGGTGGGTGCAACACCGGTTTGAATGCTGATCACGAAGTCATGTAGTTCATCCAGAATCGCATTTCGCGGTTCCAAATCAATTGTTTCGCACTTCATCCGTGAACTAAATAACGTTGATCCGTAACCAAGCGGGTTTTCTGTTTCCATACCAAGATCAAACGATCGGTTTACGATCGAATCACATGGTCGAACGACTGAAACTGAAGGTGTCCCAAAATCAATGTCCGCAAAACCCCGAGCACCAAAAACCTGCATCGAACGAGCCGGTGTTGGGCTAACGCGAGACGCTTTGACATTGGCAACCAGACCACATTCAAATTCGATCCGGGCTTCGGCAACGTCTTCGTGATCGCTGATGATTGATAAACCGCTGCTATGAATTGATTTCACCGCAGCGTCAGTCATCGAAAGAATCAGGTCCAGGTCATGGATCATCAAATCCATAACGACGCCAACATCAAGACAACGCCCTGGAAAACTGGACGCTCGGACTGCTTCGACATACTTGACGTCGCTGGTCAAATCACCCAGCGCGGTGAATGCAGGGTTGAAACGTTCCACGTGACCGACTTGCAAAGTCAAACGCTTTTTCGACGCTAGTTGTGCCAAGCGGTCTGCGTCCGCACGATCAATCGTCACCGGTTTCTCAACAAAAACGTGCTTGCCCGCTTTCAAAAAGGTCTCCGCGACTTCGGCGTGCGAATCCGTGGGCGATGCAATAATGATTGCATCAACCGATTCGATCGCGTTGCGAAAATCTTCATGGGTGGGAACCGAGAACATTTCGGCGGCGTTATTTCGTGCTGCTTCAAATGGGTCGCAAACGCAAGTCAATGATGCACCGTCGACCTGTCCAATGAGCTTGGCATGAATTCGACCAAGATGTCCTGCGCCGACGACGCCAATGCGTAAATGAGTCAAGCTGCTTTCTTTCGATTGTGACGACCCCGACCGTGACTGCCACCGCTGGCATGGTCAAGAAAGTCAAAGAGATGAACAAGAACTGGCCGAATCGGCCCTTTGGAAAACAATTCAGCCTTTGCCGTTTCCGCACCAACCCGTGATCGATACAGCAGCTTGTAGGCATCCGACAACAACTTAATGTCTTCGGCGGGATAATCGTGACGTTTTAGGCCGACAGTGTTTACCGCGCGAGGCTTTGCGGGTTGGCCATCGACAATCATGAACGGAGGAACGTCGTGTAGGACGCGGCTCATCGCACTGACAAAGCTCATTTGTCCGATCGACGCAAAGTGATTGACGCCAACGCCGCCCGCCAGCGTAACGTCATTGCCGATGTGAACGTGCCCGCCCAACATCGCGTTGTTGGCAATCACGATTCGGTCACCCAATTTGCAATCGTGTGCAACGTGGGTTCCAGTCATTAGGTAATTGTTGTCACCGACGCTGGTGATGCCGTCTTCTTTTTCGGTACCGCGATTGATCGTGCAGTGTTCGCGAATGGTGTTTCCGTGACCAATTTGGACGCAGGTTGGCGTATCGTTGTAGCTCGTATCCTGCGGCTCGGTTCCGATGACACATCCTGAAAAAATTCGGTTGTCTTCGCCAATCCTTGTCACACCTGAAAGAACGACATGATTTTCGATCGTCGTGTCGTCGCCAATCTCTACGTTGGGGCCAATGACACAGAAATGTCCAATTTGAACATTGGTGCCAAGCTTGGCTCGTGGGTCGATGACAGCGGTTTGAGCTATTTGAGTGCCCATGCGATTCTGCTTTGGTGGGAAAGTTCTTGGAGGGTCAACGATGCGTCAGTCTTGGGATGCAGTTGATGCTGGTTCTTATCAAATCGAAAGGAACTAGGCCTATCCCAGCCTAGGCGGTTCGGCGAAAACTTTGCATCTTTGTTGACGCTGTTTGGTGGGGAGTGCTTTGTGAGTTTGTGTTTGATTGGGAATGCGCTAGGTCTGAAAGCACCGTTGCCATCGCACCATTTAGCGTGTGCCCACCACGGTAGGAGGTGAAACGTCCTTTCAACTCAATGCCAGCCAACGCCAGATCGCCAATCAGGTCCAAGGTTTTGTGCCGTGCGCATTCATTGTCGAATCGAAGCTGGTTATCGATGGGTCCGTGTTGACCGATCACCAGCAAGTCTTGGTTGCTGACATGGCTTGCGACACCTGATTCGCGAATCTGTGTGGCTTGCGCCTCTGTCACGAATGTTCGTGCGGAAGCAACTTCACGCAGAAAGCGGTCCGGCGTCAGTTCGATTGAAAAGCTCTGCGGCTGAATCGGTGTGTCGTCGTCGTAGCCAAGGTTGTACTCAAAGTACGATTCGTTTCGGTTCGGTGGCAGAGCCTCGATCCATCCGTTGGGTGACCCAACACGATGGCGTTCGCGAATGACAAGCGTCTTTTTTGGCGAGGCTTGAATGATCAAGCCTGCGTGTGAAAGAGCCTCTGCAAAGGCAAGGCAGCTTCCATCAAGTGCTGGGAATTCTTCGCCATTGATTTCAACGATGCAATTGTCGATTTCAAGGGCAGCGATTGCCGCCATCAAATGTTCGACCATTTGGAACTTTGCTTGACCGCTGACAAGATTGGTCCGTAGAGCCGCATCGTGTCGGTTCACAACCAAGGCGTCGCAATGGGGATGTTGCAACGATGCCGGTTGGTTATCGCATTGATCGTTTTGGGATGGCAAATCCGTTCGGACAAGCTTGACGCCTGTTCCGTGAGCAGCAGGGTCGATTTGGACGCAGCCTTCCTTGCCGGTCCAATAACCCCGTCCCAGAATCTCGCAAGACGTCGCAATCGAA
>CAYVAN010000063.1:0-22188 GCA_964449225.1 uncultured Rhodopirellula sp. | reverse complement strand
TTCTAACGTTGCACGGTTTTTCTAACGTTGCACTCTGGCATTGCCTGCCCAGATGCTCCACACCTGATCTTCGTCGGCCGGTTGTGCGTAGTCGGTTAACATCGTTGCCGCTAGCGCTCCGGTAGCCCAACCGAACTGGGTGCTCTTTTCAGCATCCCAGCCTTGCAGGATGCCGTAGAGCAATCCGCCTACGAATCCATCGCCACCGCCGATGCGATCCATGACGCCGATTTCACGAGGCTCCACCACACAGAAATCGCTACCGTGTGAGACGATCGCGCCCCACTGATGCAAGTTGGCGCTTTCGACTTCACGAAGCGTGGTCGCAAACAAAGTTGCCCCGCCGTACTCGGCTTTGATACGGCCAATCATATCTTTGAAACCATCGATCTTAGCGCGAATACCCTTTCCGCCAGCATCGGGGCCTTCGATGTCTAAGCACAACTGAAAGTCTTCTTCGTTTCCGATTAGGAAGTCCGATAGGCTGGCGATTTCTTTGAAGGCCGCCGACAATTCCGACTCGCGGCCTTTCCAAAAAGAAGCTCGGTGGTTGAGGTCAAACGAAATTCTTGAACCATGCTTCTTTGCAGTCCGAGCAATTTCCAAGCAGAACTCACTGGTTTCTTCGGACAACGCCGCGATCAATCCGGACAAGTGAACGATCTTGGCACCCTCATCGCCAAAAATTCGTTCCAAGTCAAAGTCCGTAACATTAAGTTTGCGACCGACTTCACCGGCGCGGTCGTTCTGGACACGCGGCCCACGTGATCCCCAGCCACTGTCCGCCATGTTGATTTGGTGGCGGTAACCCCATGGCGTATCTTGGCTGAATTCTGGGCCTTCAAAAGTCATGTGTCGACGGCCGAGATCGTCTTTGATGAATCTCGCAACTGGACTGTCTTTTACGAATGCCGTCAAGATTTTGACCGGCAAACCCAAGAATGATGACACACTGCCAACGTTCGATTCAGCACTGCTAGCGGTCATTTTAAAAGTGTCGCTACAGTGAAACGGTTGATGATTCACCGGTGTCAGTCGCGTGCCCATGCTGGTGGGAATGACCATCGCGTATTTGGCGTCGTCACGAAGTTCGATCATGGCAGAAATCAGATTTGGGGATGAAGGGCGGATAAAAAAGTGGCATAGGCTTCCAGCCTGTGAGTTTAAATCGTCACCGACGCAAACCCACCATCAACAGCGATGTTCTGGCCGGTCACAAAAGACGAAGCACGCCGACTTGCCAACCAGACCACTGCACCGGCTAGTTCTTCAGGCTTACCAAAGCGGTCCATCGGCGTGTGTCCAATGATCTGCCCACCTCGATCGGTGTAAGAACCATCATCGTTGAACAACAGCTTCTTGTTTTGTTCAGCAGGAAAGAAACCGGGGCTGATGGCATTCACGCGAACGCCCGTCTTTGCCCACTCACGAGCCAACCAAAGCGTCAGATTAATGACTGCGCTTTTGGCTGCTGAATAAGCAACCACTCGGGAAAGCGGAATCATCCCGGACATGGACGCGATGTTGATCACGCTGCCGTTGCCCGCTTCGATCATATCGGGCGCAAAAATCTGGCTCGGTAGTAGTGCTCCGCCAACCAAGTTCAGGTCAAACACGTCGCGCCAAGCATCCAGCGGCAACTTGCACACATCGCCGCCCGGCCCAATGGTCGCCTCGGGACGGTTGCCGCCTGCTGCATTGACTAAAACCGAAGTCGGGCTGCCCGCCCACTGCTTGATCGCTTGGCGAGCGTTGTCAACAGAATCGGCCGACATGCCATCGGCGGCAAAGAACTTAGCCTGACCGCCTTGGTCGATGATTCTTTGGGCTCGAGAGTTTCCGCGTTCAGCATTTCGTCCCACCACTGCAACCTTGGCACCCTGGTTCGCGAGAGCTTCGGCCATCAACCCGCCAAGTTCTCCCGTGCCACCAATGATCGTGGCAACGTCTTCGTCTAGGTTAAATAAGTCTTTCATGTCCAACACCTTAATCCCCAGCGAATGCCCACGAAAGAGCCGAGCTCTGCTTGCGATTGACATCGCAGCACCCAGGGTTCGCCGTCTCGATCGGGTGACATCCGAACAAGCGTTCCGTGTTGAAGACGCACGGCTTGGTTGGTGTTGAGAAGCTGCCCACGATTGGCAAGAACGTTTACAGTCGCCCCAACGACTTTTTTGGCATAAACGCCTCAACAGCATGCCCAGCACGCCCAGAAGGATTCGAACCTTCGACCTACGGATTAGAAGTCCGTTGCTCTATCCAGCTGAGCTATGGGCGCGAGTGAGTTTTTGAATCGACTACCCTTGGTTCTACCCTTGGGGGCCCCAAAACGGTAGTCTTTAGGGGATCAAAACGCCTGATCAGTGCTGGAAACCCTGATCAGTGCTGGAAACCCTGATCAGTGCTGGAAACACTTATCAGGCATCACCACCGCGTTGAAACGGAACATGGTGATGACTGCACGCAGTCTATCTAAACAAGCGGCTTCCAAGAAGCCATCGAAATCGAAGAAGCCCATCCCTGATTTCCCCTTGTACGCCCATGCGAGCGGCGAGTGGTGCAAGGAGATCCGGGGGAAAGCACACTTCTTTGGTTCATGGGCAATTCCAGACATACAGCGGAAGGAAACAATAGCCGTCGTAGAAGCCGTTGAAGTATCGACGTTGTTGATTGCCGTGGACGGTGTCATCGGTCGCGTCGTAGTCGAGGATGATTTCTTCGGGCGGCTGGTCGTAGCTGTCGATGAAGGTGTCGACGAAGATCTCGTGTAGCTCAAAGCGGCTGGGCTGGAGCGGTTCACTCATTCAGTGCTGGACGGCGTTTCACTTAAGCTAGCTAGCGACTGAAGCAGTGCAAGAGCAAGCGGGGCATCGTCGCCGTTCATACACTTGCCCATGCAGAAACTGTAAAGCGGTGCTGGTGGCCTAGGGTGAATCTGGACCATCGGAGAAACTTTTGCTCTTCGGCAAAGCCAGTACCAAAGGAGACGGGAGACTCTGCCATTTCCGTTTATAAACGGGTGGATTCTTATAAATTCCCCAATTGCGTAGGCGGCAGCTGCGGCGAAAGTTAATGCGCGTTCAGCACCCTTTTCGTTTTGCATCAGATTCGAAATCTCAGAACAGCTATGGCAAAGATCGGTCATCCTCTGTTCAACGTGTCGATAGGGAGCACCTAAAACGCCACCAACTTGCACATCTGTCGCCAAACAGGTCTCTGATTTGTGAATACTGTCCTTTCGGTAGTTTCCGGCATAGCAAGCCAGTGGCACGAAATCGCTGAACAGAATTCTGTGAAGATCTGTCAAGTCGGAGTCCAGCGGAGCACGATGCCTCAATTGGTCCTCGACACGATCTATTGCTTCTTTCAGCCGATCGCTGAACTCAGCCTCCCGGGCAGATGGGATCTCCTCGTGCCAGTCAGGGCAAGGGTTGGCGGAAGTCACTGATCTCCACCTCTGCGATCTTTTGAATTTCTTCTGCTGTCGCCCGTGAGGTGTGTTCTCCCAGGGCGTTGTTCGCACTGGCCGCTAACGCATCCAGGTCAATCTCATCCGACTCAGCTAGCTTCTTCATCGAAAGCAGAACCGACTGCACCTTGTTTTGCGCAGCGCTGCTGCCTGATCGATCTAACTGCCAAAAACCTTGTTCCATGCTTTCCTGGAATTCGTAATCCGTGCTTTCAGCATCAAACAGCTTGGTCATTGCAAACCTCTAACTCGAACACTTCAACAAGCATTTTTTTCACAGTTTCAAAATCGTTTCTGAAGTTTTGAGCAGCTTTCAAGCTGCTCTCATAATCCGGCGTATCACGATGAACATTTACGTATGCCACAAGCTTCCCCTTTTCCTCGCATTTCAGAGAGGCGTTAAAAACCGCACCTCCATCCTCCAGCGAAACAGAAACAGCAGACGACGAGCAATTGCTCACTTGCGACGCATGCTTCAGCCAGCCATTGGCAAACTTACTACCCAATTGCGGGAGATCCTCTTCTGCTGAAAAGACAAAATTATTCCCGACTGCCTCCAGCGGCGTGACCGGCAGCGCTTCAACAACCTTCGCGATGTAATCGCCGCAGGTCAGCTTTGTCGTTGGCGAAGTCACAACAATCGCATCCGGCCGGATCACCCAATGCAAATCCATCTTCGGGAATCTCAAGCGAAAACCAGGCTTCCCGAAATCTGCCTCGAACGCCAATTCATCACCATCTACATTGTCCATTATGGTTCCAACCCATGGCGGGCGGAATATGTAAATGTTGAAGGTGCCTTTGGCAATGCAGGCAGTATCGATCAACTTCAAAGACATAACGGGTGTTTCAACGGAGGCAATTGAACCTCATCGTGGCAGGTAACAAGTTAGATAGAGTAACAGAGCAGCAACAGTCATGCCGCAGTGGGCAAATGAGACACTCAGCATGCTGAATACAAGGTGCCTAAAGACAGAGTCAATGTCGCTATCGGCGGTCTTTTGCTAGCATCTTACTCTAATTGGTGGATTTTTCATTGGAATAGATCTGGACATGGTGACTACCCGTATGACGCGTAAAACATAGTTTCGGTTCATTTCCTGGCAGCCAACCGACTACCCTTAGCCGGGGTAGTTTCCCTCAAAATGATGCCACGGACATTGATAATCCCGAGCCTAAAACCTGCGATCCCCCAGTAGATCCTAGGCGATTCAGACCAGAGTTTTTAGAGCAACGGAGCAATCGTGTTTTTTCGACCAATCCTGCTCTAAATCAGGGCCTGTTTGGCCGCGAAATGGCATCGATTCCGATGCGCGAAAACCACTCGAATCGCATGGAGTTGCACCGGAGACCTACCCCCGCTACCCTCGAAAAGCAGGGGTAAACCGGATTCGGCCCGGTTGCAGCGGATCGTTCAGCACGGCGATTTACTTTCTTTTATAAGAACCGCGGCGGTTTGGGATCGCCTTAGGAGTCCGTTGCTCTATCCAGATGAGCTATGGGTGTGAGTAAGTTTTTGAATCGACTGCCATCGTCACACAGCCGTTAGGCCAAAATGGCTTAGTCTTGTCAGTCGAAAACGCCCTGTCAGGGCTGCAAACACGCTGGTCGTGATGTTTTTGTGCAAACGCAGAATGCGTGATTTGCCGATTGGTGTCGCCCATGGATTTGTTTTGTTCGGCCGCGATTGGGGCATTTTGGCAGGAATCGGTGCTTATTTTCTAAGCATTGACTGCTCGGGAAGTCGATGCCTAGACATGGTGAACGCCGTTGTTTCGTGGGTGCGGGGCAATTCCTGCCCCTTTGGAATTCCTTTTTGACTTTGGTATTTGCTTTGCAATGCCGGGATTTCGTATGAACGAGCCAGATGTGGTGTGTGAAACCGCGTCGCTCACAAGAGTCACTAGCTGTCTGGGGCCTTTTGGCCCAAATTTGACACCTTGATTGAAATTGGAATGCGAAGATGAATTCAGATTCAATGAACGAATTAACAAACATTGAACTCACAGAAAAGCTCACTTGGGAGTTGTTGGACGGCCAACTCTCTGAATCTGGATTGAATGACCTTGAAGGCCTGATGCGAGAAGATGCTGAGTGTTTGAAGTGTTATCTTTCCTGCATCCAGCTCGAGCGAGATCTTAAGCAATTGTTCTTGGCTGATGATGCGAAAGACGCAGCCCCAACAAGTTCGCGGCTGCCTGGGTTTCCGCCCATCAATTTGGCTAATAACGGCAACCCGGCTATAACGAGCCAAGGTTAAACTACTTCGCACGCCTCCGTGATTGATCAAGCGTTTGCATCACCGGGATCTCATCAAGCATCAAGAGAAAGCCAAACGATCTCTCATCAATCGACGTCGTTTTTTGAGCGGCGTTCTCGCTGGTGGTAGTTTGTTCGGATGGGCAACTTGCATTGAGCCGCATTGGTTGCAGATCCAGCATGCCGTGCTGCCGATTGTTGATTTGCCGTCAGGTTTAGACGGCAAGATGATGGTTCAGGTTTCGGATTTCCACATTGGGGCAACGGCCCATTCTCATCTGCTTGCAGCGATTGACCAAATCAATCAATTGAATCCGCACCTGTTGGTGATGACGGGCGACTTCATCGATCACAGCTTTCAGGGGGCAACATCAGCGATTCAGGATGTCTTTGCAAATCTACGTCCCGCCAAAATTGCAACACTCGGCTGCTTGGGCAATCACGATTACGGATTCAGGTGGTCTGAGACTGGTGTAGCAGAACAAGTCACCGGAGTGATGTCTGAACTGGGGATTCAGGTCTTGCGTGATGAGCATGTTAATGTTGAGGGGCTGGACATTTTCGGCTTGGACGACTTTTGGTCTCCACGATATCAGTATCGCAATGTGCTGCGAAAAGCGGAGGCATCTCGAGGCAGTCTTTGTTTGTGCCACAACCCTGATGTCTGTGACAAACCAGTCTGGGGTAATTTTCGAGGTGTGATTCTGTCAGGCCACACGCACGGTGGGCAGTGCAAGCCGCCATTCCTGCCGCCGCCTTCGCTGCCGGTACTCAATCGAAGCTATGTCAGTGGATTCTATGAACTGGATCCAAACCGCACGCTCTACATCAACCGAGGGATTGGATACGGGCTAAAAGCACGATTCAATTCGCGGCCGGAAATTACGTGCTTTGAACTACGGCGAAGTTCTGGCGAAACGATGGCGTGATTTGAATCAGTTGAGCATGCATTAGTAACGTGTCACTTTAATAACGTGGCACTTCCGAATCAATTTGCAGACTCCAGTCATCGATCCCGCCGGACATGTTTTGCACTCGGGTAAACCCTTGTTGGCGAAGGAATTGAGTGACGCTAAGGCTGCGGCCGCCGTGGTGGCAATGGACCACAATGTGAGTGTCTTTGAGCGGTTGGAGTTCACCGATTCGATCTTTCAGTTCGCTCATCGGCAGCAACTGGCTACCCGCGATCGAAGCGAATTCGTTCTCTTGTTTTTCTCGAACGTCAAGCAGAACAAACAGCTCGGAATCGGTGTTGCTTGCTTGGTCGAGAAGGTTTTTTACGTCTTTAACATTGATCTCGATTGGAACTTGATCCGGTTTTTCGGTCATGTGTTTGTTTTCGTTTCTAAAGAACAGCGTTTAAGTTTAAAGACGACAATTGGAAATGGATGTTTCCATGATTGCTGAAGCACCAAGTGTTTCTAGACTTTCCATCGCGTTGATTACTTCTTTGCGGGGAACCATCACTCGGATGCTGCACCAGTCTTTGTTTTCAAGCGAGTTGACTGTTGGCGAATTGAATCCAGGGGTGATTGCCTCGGCTTCTGACAGTTTTGATCGCGGAATGTTGTATTCTAAAAGTGAATAGTCCCGAGCGATGACCACGCCCTCAAGCCGACGAACAACACGATCGGCGGTATCATTGTCGCGGCAACTGCTGCCTTGGATCAGGACTGTTTCGTAGGAACCGATTTCTTCAAGAATCTTCAAGCGGTTCGCTGCCAGCGTGCTGCCGGTTTCGACCAGGTCGACGATCGCATCAGCGACACCCAAACCAATCATGACTTCGACGCTGCCGGCCAGTGAGACAAGATGCGCTTGGGCGTTGTGCTTTGCCAAGTAATCTGCGGTCACGGTGGGGAAGCTGGTCGCGATACGTTTTTTATCTAAGTCGGCCGCAGATTTCAGTGACGTGTTGTCGGGAACACAGATCGCCAAACGACACCGGCCGACGCCAAGTTGCATTCTGGTTGAAACCTTAGAACCTTCGCCGCCCAGGCCGGCCTCTTCGACTAAGTCGCTGCCAGTGACGCCCATGTCGATTGCACCTTCGGCACAAAGCGTGGGGATGTCATCGGTGCGAAGGAAAATAATGTCAATCGGCAACCCGCTCACTCGCGCAAAGAGCCCTCGGTTTTGACGCCGATACTTTAGCCCAGCTTGGCCAAGCAGGTCACCTGCGATTTCGCTAAGCCGTCCCTTGCTGGGGACGCCGATGCGAAGATTGTTTTGTGAGTCCAACGATGGGGATCCTTGCTTAGGTGTCTTCGTGGTGTCGGCGATTGATTATTGATTAGGGCGATTTGCTTTTTCGATCAGCCCCGATGTTCCTTCGCGACGGGCCAGTTCGGTGGCGACTTCGGATAGGTCGACACCTCGCCACGCTAACATCACTAACGTGTGGTAGATCAAATCACCGGCTTCGTAGATGAAGTGTTCGCGTCCTTGGTCGCCGGTTTGATCGGCAGCTTCGATCAGTTCTTCGGCTTCTTCGCGAATTTTGTCGCCGATTTTTTGCGAGCCACCGGCCATCAATTTGGTCGTATAAGATCCCTTGGGCATCTGATCGGCTCGGTCACGAAGCGTCCGCATTAAGCGGCTAAGTGCTTCGAGCGAGTCCGAGGATTCTGGATCTTGGACGGTCATGACTGAATTTGTGCGAGACGGATGGTTTGCCTAACGAGTCAGTGATGTTAAACCGGAGGGGCCGAGTTGCCAACGATGCGGCAAATCGACCATCGGACTTATCCGCTTCCCAACCGAATTTCCCGTCAAATACCCGCCGCTGAGCTTTCGCCCATGATCACGATCGTCGACTATCAAATGGGGAACTTGCGAAGCGTTCAAAAAGCGTTCGAGAAAGTGGGCGTGGATGCCAGAATCAGCAGCAAGCCGGCTGAAATTGCAGCGGCCCAGAAGTTGGTTTTGCCCGGTGTTGGTGCCTTTGGCGATGCGATGACGGAAATTCGCCGGCGTGATCTGGCCACGCCGATTGTTGACTTTGTTGGATCTGGGAAGCCGTTTTTCGGTATTTGCCTGGGACTGCAACTGCTCTTTGATCGCGGGTTCGAGCATGGCGAACACGAAGGACTCGGGATCATCAAGGGAGACGTTGTCCGTTTTGATCCCGAGCAGATGGGAGATCGAAAGGTGCCTCACATGGGGTGGAACACAATTGCCAAAAAGCGGTCCTCGCCACTGCTGGCTGAAACCCCTGATCAGACACACTTCTACTTTGTTCACTCTTACTACGTTCGACCTGCGGACGCTTCGGTGGTCGCCCTAGAGTGCGAATACGGGCACCCGTTTTGTGCGGCGATTGAGAAAGACAACGTCTTCGCGACTCAGTTCCACCCCGAAAAGAGCCAAGCAGATGGGTTGAAGTTATTGTCGGCATTCGCCAGCCTTTCGAACAAACCGGTCAACCCATAGCCAAAAAGCGATTTCGAAGATGCCTGATTCCTCCGATGGCTCGACTAATCTCGCAGCTAATGTCGCAGCGAACGATTTAGCTGCAAGAAACAACGTCGAAACGGTCTACCGACTGGCATCACCCTGTGAGCAGTTGGCGGTTGAATATCGTTGGTTGAACGATCGGTTTGTTCATCGCGTTTTGGTGGGCGATCAAGTCGCCTTATCCAGCGTTGACGGTGATGGCACCCAAGAATGGCCTGCATCACCACCGATACAGCAAATTTCGCTTGAACCGATTGAGAATGTTTCGATGATCCTGGGCGTCGGCGGCGCAGGGAGAGGCCACTGGAGCATCAGCGTCGGTTGGCAAGCTGGCGGCGAGATAGATGGTCGTCAGTTCGACGGTGGATTTTGTTTTGACATGGCATGTCGCGTCAAGGATCAACCCGAGTTCCTTGGCAGCACCTACGCGATCAACGCCGAGGCAGATCGCCCCGTCAAGGTTTCTGCGGTTCTGGGTACGGAAAAACGAAAAGCCGGGGAGGTTTCGGTGTTAGCTGCGGGTGAAAATATGGGTGCAACCTATCGCTGGGGTTACTTGCTGAGTCTTGCTGATCTGAAGTAACTGACTTGGGGTAACTGGCTTGGGGTAATCGAGCCAAACGCCCATGACTGATCTCACTTAGCCCCGCCGCAGCACCGGTCGAATTGTGAATTTCTGATGACTCTCTCTGCGTTTGCCCCATATTTCCAAGTGTTTTGGGTCTTCACCGAATCTTCATCAAAGTATCGCTAGGCGAGTCTCGTCACCAGGCAATGCGGATGTTAGCTTGCGACGGTCGAGGGCTTCCGTCGTGGTGCCGCGACAAACTAACCTTACTACCTGTTTCTCGTTAAAAGACTTTGGACCAAAAAGATGTCGCTATCGACTCGATTGTCGCTAAAACTCATTCTTGTTGCTTCTGTCTCGCTAATTTTTGCTGGCTGCGAACCGCCTGCTCCGTCAGCCACTGAAACCAAGGACGCTGAAACCTTGGCTTCCGCCGCAATGCCTGCTGAAGAATCAGCGGGTTCGACAGCGGCGAATACAGAACTGCAAGGTCGCGTTGAAATTGACGGCAGCAGCACCGTGTTTCCAATCAGCGAAGCAACCGCCAGCGAGTTCTACAAAAAATTTCCCAACGTGACCGTCAACGTCGGCGTGTCGGGAACCGGCGGCGGGTTCAAGCGGTTTACCAAAGGTGAAACCGATATTTCCGATGCATCACGCCCTATCAAGGGCAAGGAATTTGACGCCGCCAATCAAAGCGGTGTATCTTTGGTCGAGCTGCCCGTCGCTTACGACGGTCTAACGATCGTCGTCCACAAAGATAACGATTGGGTCGATCATTTGACCGTTGATGAAATCAAAACCATTTTCAACGCGGATACCGCAGCAAAGTCATGGTCAGAAGTTCGTGATGGATGGCCTAATAGGCCCATCCAGATTTTCGCACCAGGAACCGACTCGGGAACGTTTGACTACTTCATGGAAGTGGTCGCTGGAAAAGAGGGCTCTCTCAGAGCCGACATGAGCACGAGTGAAGACGACAACGTTTTAGTTACCGGTGTGTCCGGGTCGCCGTCGGCCATTGGGTTTTTCGGTGTCGCTTACTACGAAGAAAACAAAGACAAGTTGAAGGCAGTGCCTGTCATCAATCCTGAAACCGGTGGTGCCGTCTTGCCAGAGAGTGCGGCGATTGAAAGCGGCGAGTATGCTCCGTTTAGCCGACCATTGTTCATCTACGTTAATGCTAAGTCGTTGTCGCGACCCGAAGTCAAACGCTTCGTCACGTTCTATCTGCAAAACGCACCGGAGATGGCTCAAAAGACCGGCTACGTTCCACTGCCAGCGGACATTTATCAGATGGGTTTGAAGAATGTTCGCAGCCGTAAGACCGGAACCCACTACCTAGACGAGGGCGGCGCAAAGCGAGAGGGCCCCGTGACAGAAGTTTTCCAGGCATCGAATTTAAACACTGGTAAATGATTTCACCCGAATCTACTGCTGACCTCAACGATCGAGTCCGCTCGATCCTCGCTGCGGATCGTCGTTCGTTAAAAGGCGTGCGGATTCGAGAGGTCGGTGTGTATGCGGTGTTAGTTCTTTGTGGTGTTTTTTCGCTTTTGATTACGATTGCGATCGTGGGCGTTCTGTTTACTGAAACCCTGAATTTCTTTCGCAGCGATGAAGTCTCTGTTTCTAACTTTTTTGGCTCAGGCCAATGGACCCCTTTGTTGGGAAGTACCAAGAGTTTTGGTATTTGGGCGTTGATCAGCGGAACGATGTTGGTGACCGTCATCGCAATGTCGATTGCATTGCCGCTTGGGCTGATTACCGCAATTTATTTAAGCGAATACGCCCCGCGAAAAGTTCGGAACGTCTTGAAGCCTGTGTTGGAAGTCTTGGCTGGAGTTCCAACGGTGGTGTACGGTTTTTTCGCGTTGGTGACCATCACGCCGTTTCTGCAATGGTTGCATGGCGGATTCAACGTTTTCAACGCGACCAGCGGCGGAATCGCCGTTGGGATTCTTTGTCTGCCGACGGTATGTTCGCTGGCCGAAGACGCTCTACAGGCGGTTCCCAGTTCGCTACGCGATGGCGCGTATGGGCTCGGTGGAACTAGGTTCGACGCGACGGTGAAAGTGATTTTGCCAGCAGCGCTAAGCGGCATCATCAGTGCCTTTCTGTTAGCGATTGCTCGGGCTATCGGCGAGACAATGATTGTCGCGATCGCCTGCGGTTCACGCCCCCAGGTTACCGGCGATCCTCGCGATGAAATTCAAACGATGACGGGGTTCATGGTGCAGATGGCGGGAGGCGATGTCTCTAATTTTGGCACCGAATACTATTCGATGTATGCGGTCGCTTTTTCGCTATTCATGATTACTCTTTCTCTCACGATGATCGGCAACATTGTTCGTCGTCGCTACCGCGAGGCCTACGAGTGATCTCGCAACCATCTTCCGATTCGCGTTCTGATCAACAGTCCGATATTCAGCTGCGTAGCAGTTCGAGTCGCATGTTGACCGAAAAGTGGTTTAGCTATCTTTGCGTTGCTACGGCCGCTTCATCAGTAGCTGTGCTAGGCTGGCTGCTGTATTCGATTTTGTCTCACGGTTTCCCCGCACTGTCATGGACGCTGCTATCGAATCCGCCTGAACCTGACCCCGAGTTGGCCGGTGTGCGACCCGCTTTCTTTGGAACCGTATGGGTCTGCGTCATGTGTGGGTTGATGACGCTTCCGATTGGTATTGCAACCGCGATTTTGTTGGAAGAGTTTCCGCCAAAGAGCCGGTTGGGTGGATGGATCTACGGATTGATTCAATTGAACATTAGCAACTTGGCTGGTGTTCCCAGTGTTGTTTACGGAATCTTAGGTTTGACCGCGTTTGTTTCCATGTTCGGTTTATTCGATCGTGATCAGAACGCTAAGTCACGAGGATTTGAATTGGGCGTGACCTATTACAACCAATTTTTTAGCGAAGGTGATCGCGCGATTTTGATTCCCGTCGAAAATGTCGATGATGAATTGTCTGTGGTTGCAGACGGAATGGAGGCTTACACGTTTGCGCGTGATGCTAAGGGCAACACAATCGTTGACTATTCGCAGCTCGTGCCGACTGAAATCAACGTCATCACATTCGATGACCCGTACCCCGAAGATCCCGCGGTACTGGAGAACACTTTGTTTGCCGATAGCGAAGCGGGAAGAGTCAGTCAGAAATCTTGGTACTACTTTCAAGTGCCGTTTGGCCGCGGTGTTTTGGCTGGTGCGATGACGTTGATGTTGGTGATCTTGCCGGTGATCATTATTTCGTCCCAGGAAGCACTGCGTGCGGTACCAAGTTCTTTGCGAGCAGGTGCATTGGGTTTGGGGGCGACGCAGTGGCAAGTCGTCCGCACCGTAACACTTCCCGCGGCGGTTCCTGGAATCATGACCGGGGCTATTTTGGCGATGAGTCGGGCGATTGGCGAAACGGCACCGATTTTGATTATTGCCGGGATTGTTTACATCCGGAATGCTCCGCAGCATTTGATGGATGACTTCACCGTCATGCCGTTGCAAATCTATAACTGGACAAGTCGCCCGCAGGAAGCATTTCATGACATCGCTGCGGGCGGAATCATCGTTTTGCTGGTGATTTTGTTGTCGTTCAATGCCGTCGCCGTCCTGATCCGGCAAAAGATGCAGAAACCCCTTAGTTAGTGCTTTTTCCCAAATATTCAAATCATTGATGTTCCAACTTTTGCTGTGTTAGACTTTCCAAAAGCCCTAGTCAGATCAGCGACTTCAAGGTTCCACGAATTAATTCAATGAACACTGTTACTAGTAAGAATACTGTGACCACTGAAAAAGAGACCTTTGCAGGCGTGGCAGCGATGCAGACAGCGACACCGGTCGAAACATTGCAAGAGCACGTCGCATTGGAGATTCAGGATCTCGATTCCTGGTATGGTGACTTTCAAGCGTTGCATGGAATCACGATCAAGGTTCCACGAAATCAGGTCACCGCATTCATTGGCCCCAGCGGTTGCGGCAAAAGCACGTTACTGCGTTGGTGCAATCGAATGAACGACACCATTGCGATTGCAAGAGCTTCGGGGACGCTTCGTATGGGCGACACCGACTTGTTGTCTAAATCCATCGATGTTGTTGATCTACGCAGGCGTGTGGGAATTGTTTTTCAAAAAGCAAATCCCTTCCCAAAATCAATCTTTGATAACGTTGCCTTTGGTCCGCGGCTTCACATGAAAGCCAGCCGCAGCGAACTTGCCGATTTGGTCGAATGGTCGCTTCGCAAAGCTGCTTTGTGGGACGAAGTAAAAGACCGACTTAACAAACCCGCCTTGGGATTGTCCGGGGGGCAACAGCAAAGGCTTTGTATCGCACGCGCCATCGCCGTCGGTCCTGAGGTTTTGCTAATGGATGAACCTTGCAGTGCACTTGATCCAGCTTCAACGCTTGCGATCGAAGACCTGATGAGCGAACTAAGGACGCAGTACACCATCGTTATCGTGACGCATAACATGCAGCAAGCTTCCAGGTGCAGCGACAAGACAGCCTTCTTCTTTGAAGGCAAGGTGATTGAGTTTGGGCCAACCGAATGCATCTTTACGAACCCTGAAAATAAACAAACGGAAGACTACGTGAGCGGGCGGTTCGGTTGATCCTATGTCAAAACACCTAGAAATGGGGCTCGATACCCTTCGCAGCGAGCTGATCGGTCAATTTGGCGTCGTCGAACAGATGATCCAACTGGCCGTCCGATCATTGATTGAACGAAAACCCGATCTAGCTGATCGCGTCATCCAAACTGATGCACAAGTCAATGAGACCGATCTGAAGATCGAAGAAGAGTGCTTGAAGCTTCTAGCGCTGCACCAGCCCGTTGCCACCGACCTGCGATGGCTGATATCGGTTGTGAAGGTGAACGGTGATTTGGAACGTATGGCCGATTTAGCATGCAATGTTGCTGAACGAAGCAAGTCGCTGGACTTCTTTCCGCTGTTCCCCATTCCAGACGAATTGCAGGAAATGGTTTCCACCACGACGAAAATGGTCAAAATGTCTTTGGATGCCTTTGTTGAACGCGACGCGGCGAAAGCAAAGGCTGCGATTGCTGAAGACGAAATGGTCGACCGATTGAATCGCATCGTTATCGATCAATTGCACGAAACGATGAAGGACAAGCCCGAATTCATCGAACCCGGCGTGCATTGCTTCAGTGCTTCTCGGCACTTGGAACGCATCGCCGATTTGGCCGAAAACGTTTCCGAGGATGTTATCTACTTGGTCGAAGGCGAAATTGTCCGCCACCAACACGACATCTACATCTACGCACCGAAATCTCAATAGAACGAACCAGCTCTGGATTGGTCGCTCTGATGATTTGCCGAAACCTTTCAACCGTGAAAGCCCAGCGTTCTCACGCTGGGCTTCCATGTACTGGTCTTCCATGTACTGGTCTTCCATGTACTGGTCTTCCATGTACTGGGCCGTGTTTGATAGCGAGTTAAATAGTGGCTAGCGGGATTTAAAAGCCGCAACCGCCTCGATAACGATTGCTGTAGCCTCGGTAACCAGTCCCGTATCGAGCACCAGAACCGTAAGGTTGGACTCTGTAAGATTGAACGCCGAAAGATTGAACACGGGGCGAAAAACCAACCCCGCCGAATCCGACTCCGAATCCTCGATTGAATCCGCCGCCATAACCTCGGAAGCCCGATGAATATCGTGGCGAAAAACCGCGGTTGAAGCCGCTGCGAACTCCGAAACTGGATCCGTAGAACCCGCTATTAAAGCCAATTCCAGGTCCGTAAGCGAATCCGCCAGCCTTTGCTTGATCGGCGCCGGTCGCAAAAGTGAGCGCCAAAGCCAGCAGAGGAACCAAACCGAAGGTGAAGTAACGTGACATTGATGTTTTCCTAAATGGGAGGAGTGTCGTTTAGAACGACAGAGAAGTGAGCAGCCTTCTCTGTTAGTAAGCAACCGCCGGACCAATTCATTCTGAAATGGAAAGTTATCACTGAAAACCAGCGAAAAACCGTTGGAAACCCAGTTGAAAACGCACTTTCCTAGGCTTTTTCACCACAGCGTGGGTTGGACGAGACGCCTTCTGCGTGAGTCATATTGAATACAGCCAAGGTCGCTTTTGCGACAGAACACATCGTTGTTCGGAAAAAAACTGGTGGGTTCAAGCTAAGCAGTTTCTTTTTCCATTTCGTCGGTGGTTTCCATCAATAGCTGATCCCAAACAGAAGTCTTCATCGCTTCGAACAGTGCATCTCGCAAATTGGCTCGAACAAACACTCGGACGCGTTTGACGTGATTGTCGAATTGGCGATGGGCTAGTGCCGACGCGACCGGCGACACCTCGCCGAGCGATCGGATACTGCCGTCACGTCCGATGACGTCGATATTGATATCGACTTCTAGCTTGACCGGCGGCGCGTCGATCAGCACATCGGCAGGATGCACTGAGATACCCGTTTCGCGACTGACCCGACCGGCGAGTTTTTCAGAAGCCGCAACCAACCACCAATAGGGACGCCGTGACAAGGAATCGTGAATTTGCGAACCTGACTGTAGCACGGAGTACTCGGCCACGCGTTTAAACAGTTCTCTTCGTGCGCCAAACAGCCCCTCAACCATCGTTTCAAAACGCGTGTCCATTGCGTTTCGACGAAGCATCGCGATCCAGTCACGGTCATCCATTTTGAGTGTTGATGGAAGGTCTATTTCTTTCTGCAAGTGATACACACTTCGTTGCAGCATCGCAGTTGCGGACCGAACACTGGGGTGCCAATAGACTTCGCTGAACATAACGTAGCGGGCAAAGACCATCATCTCCGCCGCCGTGCGGCCTTTTTCACTGATTGCAAGCTTGCCGGTTTCGGGGTGCCGGCACATCGAATTGATCAATCGTCCGGCATCAAAGTTCTGGCCGTAGGGAACACCTGCGTGCAGCGAATCGCGTTGAAGGTAGTCCAATTTGTCGACGTCGATTGGACTGCTTAAGCAACTGGAAAAAAATTGAGTTCCCGGTGAGTGGGGTTGTTTTGGATCGTAGTCCAATAATGTCACGATATCTTTGGCCGTGCAGGTCCAATCGGATTCGATCAACTGCTTCAGTTCACTCGTTTCGATAAACTCGGCCAATCGCGTTTCGTGCTCACCCAAATCCGATAACCGCATGTCTTCGATCGGGTGGCAAAACGGCCAATGACCGACATCGTGCAGGATTGTCGCAAGCAAAAACGCTTCTGCTTCGGCCACGGTGAAGCACAAGTTCTCGGCATGATCGCTACTGAAGCGGGCCAGCAGTTTTAAAGCGTTGTGGTAAACTCCAAGGGTGTGTTCCAGCCGACTGTGCGTGGCCCCTGGATACACCAGTGCCACCATGCCAAGTTGGCTGATCGAGGCCAAACGCCGCAGCGGTGACGAATCCAAAATCCTACGCACTCGATCCGACATCGGCACATCCTGTGATGGCGGAATACGGACGATGGAACTGGCTCGATGCAGAGCAGATACTTCGGGCAACATTCGGTTTATCGGTCCTGCGTTGTTCGCCATCGCGTTTCTAGGTTTTTACTGGGTCGGCGTCGCGAGCGTCACACCGCTGATCACGGCTAACAAGATCGTTGCAATGAAATACAAACCGGCATGAGCCAGGCCGCTGGGAAATTCCAGTTCAAAGGTGGCGACGGAAACAAATGCCCCCATCACTAACATCACCGAAATAATGATTCCAAAATACAGGAACGACATCTCCGACGGCGATTCGAGATCAAACAGGTACGACGGAATGAATGCGTACAGCAGCCAGAGTGCCGCAAATAAAACTCCGCAGATCAGCACGCGATTACGTAGTTCGCTGCCCACGTAGGGAGCCAATTCGGAATCCTGAACAAACTTGTATCCTGCCCAAACGAGTGGCGGCGCTATTGCGACGGCCATTGCTGCCAGCACAGACCAGTGCGGCACACCGCCGCTGATGCGGAGCCCGATCGCCACGGCAATCACGGCAACAATGGCACCGATGGTGACGAACAGCCCCTTGCGTGTGACATCTGTTTCCTGTCGCTTGATTGGCTTGAGGACACTTTTGCCCGCTCGATCCTTGGGGGCTCCGTCATCTGGGGCGTGGATCTTGACCTCTTCGCCCTTGTCAGGAACCTTGATCTGGTTTTTGCAACTGGGGCATGGTCCAGTCTTGCCAGCGAATTTATCGCTGACCTGGAATCGCTTCAAACACTTAGGGCATGTAACTTGAATCGGCATCAGTAGTCAGCAATAGAATCAGCGGAAGAAGAAATCATTGTTCAAATTTTAGAACGGAAACGCGTGAAGTGAACTCCAGTACTTTTAGCAGACCCACCGCCCATGACGTGTTGTACCAGCCCGAGATCCCCCAAAACACCGGGAACATCGGACGAACCTGTGTCGCGGTGGGTGCGAAATTGTGGATTGTACGTCCAGCAGGCTTCCAGATTGACGACGGCCGCGTAAAACGAGCCGGACTTGATTACTGGCAACACCTGGAATTGGGCGATGCGGCAAACTGGGATGATCTGGTGACTCAGTTAGCTCCAAGGCGTTTCTTTTTTCTTTCGCGTTTCGCCAAACGGACCCTTTGGGATGTGCAACTTGCCGAAGACGATGTGTTTGTCTTTGGTCGCGAAACCGCAGGCCTGCCCGAGTCGATTCTTGATCCGGATGATCCGCGATCGATCCGGTTACCAACCAGCGGCAAAGTCCGCAGCCTGAACTTGGCAACCACTGCTGGCATCGTTTTGTACGAGCATCAGCGACAGTTGAACTTGGCGAATGAAAATCAATTGAGCTGATACGGCAATTTGCAATGGATCCCTAGGAAATGAAAACGGGATAGAATAACACGCATGAAATCCACCACCCCAGACGACTCGCCCACCCAGCCTATGCGTCGGCCACCGCAGATCAGCCTTGGATTTATGCTGTTGTCGATGGTCGTGTTGGCGGTGATGTCGGCGGGAATGTTTTACGCCTCGCGAGTCGGTGCGGTGCAGGATGAAATTAGCGTTCTATCGGGCGGGGTGATTGAATCCCGTGATGTGGACACCAGTCGGTTTTCGCACATCGTTTTCATCATGTTTACGTTTACATCTCCGCTGATTTTGGCGGGTGTCTTGTCGACAGCGGTTGGGGTAACAAGGTGGCTTGAACGGGTTAAGCGATGAGCGGCTTGGAATCGCAAAGCGAACGCGGCAGTGTTTTCAGCATTGCCGAGATTGAGTCCGCAGTTGGCGCAATTGAAATTCCAAAGGGTGCTTCTGCAATGCTCGACGCGCTGATGCATCGTCATTCCAACGCATTGAGAATGCATCGCGGCGCCGCGGCGCTCGAGTTTGCCACCAAGCCGGTGGATTGGTATTCACTTGGCCGCAAAGTTAACGATCCAGGTCTTCGCCCCTCTCGCTCGCTAGCCTACGCTGGCGGTGATTTCTATTTACAAGATTCAGGTTCGTTACTAGCGCTTGCGGCAGCAGGGTGTGACACCGAAACGCTGGCCGGCTTGACCGTGTGTGACCTGTGCGCGGCGCCCGGCGGAAAAGCATCGGCATTGTTAGAGGCGGTTGGTGAAGATGGGTTTTTGCTCGCCAACGAACCGATCCGTTCGCGGATTGCGCCGCTTAAATACAACTTGGCAAGAACGGGTTCTGATCGTTATGCCATCAGTTCGCTGGATCCAGATCGGTTGGCTGACCAGGTTGGCAGCGAGTTTGATCTTGTGTTGGTCGATGCTCCCTGCAGCGGGCAAGCACTGATGTCACGCGGTAAGCAAAACCCAGCCGCGATGACCGGCAAACAAGTTCAGCACAGTGCGTTGCGGCAAAATCGAATCTTGGACGCAGCGGTACGTTTGCTCAAACCCGGTGGTCGATTGGTCTACAGTACCTGCACGTTCGCAGTGGCTGAAAATGAATCGCAGATACGACGATTGATTGATGCCGGTTCCGTCATACCAGCCAGTGTCACGCACCTATCTGATTATCAGTCACATCAGGGTTGTTATCGGCTATGGCCGCACCTTCACGACTGCGCTGGATCGTTCGCGGCAACTGCACGGTTAAGTGATTCGTTCCCAGCACAGACGATTCGGCGATCGCGTAAAAAAAGTAAAAATGATACTCGTGTGAGAGATAAACAACTGCCAAAAGATTGGCGGCAATGGTACGAAAGCGATGGGGCCGACCGACTGAACTTTCACATCAATGGTCCAGTGTTGTTTGGTTACGTAGCTGATGCACCCGATTGGGTGCAGGTCGTCGCCGTCGCCGGTCCAGAGCTCGCGTATCGAACGGGCCAAACTTGGAAACCATCGCATGAAGCGGCAATGCGAAAAAATTTCGCCAGGATGGCCAGGCAAACCCATCAAGTTGATGATGTATCCGCCGAAGCCTTCATGGCTGGGGAAACGGTTCTTTGTCCGCAGCGAGGTTGGAAGGTGGTCGCTTATCAGGATCGTCCGCTCGGTTGGATTAAGTCCGACGGTAGAGTTGGTAAGAACCATCTACCGGGTTCAGCAAGGTGGTGATTGGTAGGGTGTCCGTTTGATGCCGAAACTCTTGATCAGTTTTGCAAAAACATGGACGACCCTACGTTGGTTGTTTTCTTCTAATTGCATCGATTGCCAGAAACAGCATCCAGGGTGCAAATTCGACCCAAGTGATCACCAGGTCGTAGAAGACAACGCCTCGATAACCGGTTCGCCAAACAGGAATGTCGACGTAGTGGTACTCAAACCAAAACCTTAGGTAGTACACCAATACCAAACCGCTCATCAAAATCCATGCACGTCCGCGTGCAAAGGGCAACAACGGCAGCGCCCAGGTCCAGTACCAAGGATTTTGAGTTGGTGCGAGCAACCAAAACCAAGCCAGCGTTAAGAATGCCGCTTCGCAAATACCGTCCGCGTTCATGGACCGACAGGCTCGCCAAGCAAGCCAAATGGCGATCATAAAAAAGATGCCGAGCGTTACAAAACGAGACACAAAGAATGACGCTTGAAACGCATTAACGCTAAAGACTTCGTTGACCTGATTGGTGATCGCTATGCGTGCCGATTCGGGCACCACCGAAAACCACGCCACATTTTCCGCAGCCAAGGTGTCAGCGGGCTTTAGATTTTCAATCAAGATCAAAAATAGAAAATCATTCATCTCCCAATGTTTCAAAAATGTTGCAACACCGAGGCTGGGGTCCGCTTGGTCGGATTGGGCCTTGGGCAACATCGGAAACAGCAAACAAGCGGCAACCAAACACGTTGTCAAAGTGGGAGCAATGCTAAATCGCCAACCCAGCTTGGCGATAACGCAGCTGATCAAAAGCGGTGCCAATATGATCGGATAGATTTTGGCACCGATCGCTAGGGCAAATAGTGTTCCGATAACAACCAGCCAGCCATGGGTTGCAAAGCGAGACATTTCCAATTTTGTCTTGGACGTCAGCAAACGCACCAAAAGATAGACTGTCAAAGTGGTCAGGAATACTGCGATTGCATCCAGGTGACCGCTACCCGCCACCTCCTTCATTAGCAGCGGACACCAGCCGTAGGCGATGCACCAAGTCATCGGCTTATTCAAACATCGCAACATTGCGATCACGGTAAACAACGTCGCAATGTCGAACCCAATCAGCCATCCCTTGATGATGAAAACTCGCGTCAACAAGGATGACTGCGGCGGTGTCGTGACATCCACCAATCCAAAGACTGCTTGGCTAGTGGCGGGATAGATGGTGGGCAATTCAGGGAAATGCACCCGGTTAAGAGCTTCGCGAATCCCTGGTTCACGTTCGACAAGACGCACCAAATGTTGCGTCGATTCTAGCGTAGTGGACCTTGTCAAAGATCCTTCGGGCACAGGATCTTTGACAAGATCCACTATGTTTGGTTGCGTCACCGCTCGCAGGATGCTTTGTGGGCTGTGAGCAAACGGACTGACGCCTTCACCCGTGACCGCACCATCCCACAAATAGCGATAGAGATCTACTTCTTGAATCGGATGCGAAAACAGCATCACTAAGCGAAAGAAAATCGATGCTCCGACAATCCACTTTAGCAAGTGGCCGGTCGCTTTGGCCCGATAGACTGCAACCGTCGCGGTGAGGTACACCACGAATGCGGCGGCGAATAAACTCATCACAGCAAGGATTGGTCGATTCGCACCTCGGCTGTCATAGTCGAACTGCCAGCTCAACCAAGCGATGACGACGTAGAGAACCACGGACAAGGTTGCGGCAAAGGAGACGCGTTTGCAATCCATCAATTCGCTAGTTCTTCTTCGCTGGGTTGCAGGTGACCGCTTTCTTGATACGCCAAGACTACTGGATGCCGGTACGCATCCAGTAGTGATCGTAATCTATTGCGTTGTTACCATCGGGGCGGGTTACGTGCCAGGGCAAATCACTTTTTCAAGCTGGGGTGCCCTTTAGCGGAGCGGCGCGAGCCGCCCGGTG
>CAYVAN010000062.1:19497-22408 GCA_964449225.1 uncultured Rhodopirellula sp. | reverse complement strand
AGTTTGATGTGGCAGTGCGGGCGGCTCCCAAAGTGCTTTTGCTAGCACGTGAGTTTCCCGAAAAGATTCTGATCTTGGCTCGGTTTCACGAAATCCGTTAAACTCCCAGGCCTACGTAGCCGAGCACGGTGGATTTTTCTTCACAAGATGTGAATTACTACCGCTCGCGAAAACCATGGAAGGTAGACAATGTCAGGCGAATCATTCCGGTTCATTCACGCCAGCGATTTTCATCTTGAAGCTCCGTTGGGCGATCTCGACGCGTTGCCAGCTCACTTACGAGACGCGATGGCGGACGCACCACGCCGCGCAGCCGCGGCGGTATTCGATGCGGCCCTCGCCGACAACATTGACTTCTTGGTTTTAAGCGGCGATTTGCTTTCGCCCGCCACCGCCGGTCCGCACGGCATGTCGTTGTTGCTGGATTACTTTGACAAATTACACGCAAAGAAAACGCCCGTGTTTTGGTCCGCCGGCATTGCCGATGATCCGGCACGCTGGCCCGATTCGGTGCCGCTGCCACCCAACGTCACCTTGTTTCCAAAGAACCGCGCCGTCGCCGTTCCCGTTGAACGGGCTGGTCGAACGATCGCGGTCGTCGTCGGACGCAGCAGTGATGGGCGTAGCATCTTGCACGTTCCAAGTTTTCGCGTTGACCCGACTGATGAATACACCGTCGCAGTTGGTTACGGCGATGCCGATGCCGACGCACTGGCCGAAGGTAGGTTTGATTACTGGGCGCTGGGCGGACAACACAACCGCTGCGAGATCGAAGGTGGTGCAAAGTCAGCGGCAATCTACTGCGGTTCGCCACAAGGCCGATCAATCGAAGAAATCGGTCCCCATGGTTACAGCACCGTCGACGTCGATTCGGACGGAACCACGCGGGTCCACGCGATCGAGTGCGATGCGTTTCGCTATGCCGATGTCGAGATATCGGCGGACGAGATCGCAACGGTGGGGGGCGTTCGCAATCTGATCGGCGAAAAGATGGCCCGGCTGCAACACGATGCCGGCGGACGTCACTTGATCGTCGGCTTTGACATTTCGATCACCAACGGCGACTCACTGCAATCGATCGGCGACGTCGAAGAACTCATCACTTGGGCGCGGCGCGAATACGGCAACGGAACACCATCATCTTGGACAACACGAATCACGGTTCGCACGCCAAGGTCGTATCCAAAATCCTGGCAAGACGAAGACACGATTTTGGGCGACTTTTTGCGAGCCGCCGAAAAACATCGTTCCACCGAAGGTCGCGATTTGAACCTTTTGCCATTCACCGAAGAAGAACCTTCGCTGCCATCGACGACTCAATCAATTTTGGCCGAAGTATCGTCCAGCCAGCGAAGTGAACTGCTGGGTGAGGCTTCGCTGCTTGGTGTCGAGTTATTGCGTGGTGGAAAACTAAAACAGCCTGTTGCCCAGTAGGCATCAAACACATTTTGGAACCCTTAGCCGTTTAGGCGCTAGCGTCGGTTCCAAATCCCAACACTGTCGCTAGCGCCAAAACGGCTAACGAAACGAATGAAATCATGAAGATTAAAGACATTCAAATCGATGGATTCGGCGTCTGGACCGGCCTTTCAGTCGACTCGCTGCCCGAAGGCATGACGTTGTTTTATGGCCCCAACGAAGCGGGCAAGACGACGTTGATGCAGTTCGTTCGTGCGATGTTGTACGGGTTCACGCCCGACCGCCGCGAAAAATACTTGCCACCGGTTTACGGGGGAACGCCCGGCGGAGCGATGCGAGTCACCGGTCCGGGCGGTGGTTACGAAATTCGACGCCACAGTCAATTGACCGATACCAACGTGACCGGTCGCCTAACTGTGACCGGGCAAGACGGACTTAGCCAAGGCCAGCATCGCCTTAGCAGTTTGCTGGGTCAGATCGACGAACCCATCTTCACCAATGTGTTCGCCATCGGCATGCGAGAGCTGCAAGAACTCAGCACCTTGGATGACACTTCCGCCGCTGATGAATTGTACAAATTGTCCAGCGGTCTCGACCGTGTCAGTTTGGTTGACGTCATGCGCAGCCTTCGCGGCGGCCGCAAATCATTGGTCGGAAAATCAAGCGTCGTTGATGACGCTGATGCCGACAAAATGGCTGGCCTGATTTCCAAGCGAGAAAAATTGCGCGACGAAGTTGCAGGCCTGACTCGTGGTGGACGTCGCTGGAGCGAGCTTGCATCACAGCGCCGCAGCGGTTTGCAAGAAATTGAGCAGCTAACCGAACGGATCGGTGTTTGGGAACAGGAAGCCAAGACAGTCGAAACGGCAACCAGCGTCTTTGAAACTTGGCGTGAACGAGAGAAAATCACGGATCAAATCAAGCAAGGTGAAAGCGAAGTTCATCTGCCCGACGAAGCGCCGGGACAATTGATTCAAATCGATGCATCAATGGAAGATCGTCGGCAGAAGCTGGAAGAAGTTAAGAACAAACGCCGTGCGATCCGCGAAAAAGCGCAACAGTTGCCGGTTTCAAAACGAATGCTTGATCTGCAAGGCCGGATCGAAGCTGCCGCCGAACAAGCAACCTGGGTCGAGGCACTCGAAGAACAGATTGCTCGCTTGGATACCCAAATCGGCAAAGCACGCACCCAGTTGGATGCCGATGCAGACCGCTTGGGATTGGACGAAGAAGAACGTCGTGACCTCGTCGAAGGTAACGCGGGCAACCTGCCCGATCTTTCACGACAAACACTCAGTGCTCTGTCGACACCGGCAAAACAGGTCAAGGAACAATCGTTCTTGCTCAAACAGGCACGGGCGACTGGGGCGGAACACAAAAAGCGTGCCGACAAGATGTCGGACCAACTTCGCGAAACACTTGACCGAGCCCGTGCAAGTGACCTGCAACAAGCAATCCGAGACCAAACCAAGCTGATTGCGACGCTGAAACA
>CAYVAN010000062.1:9693-19487 GCA_964449225.1 uncultured Rhodopirellula sp. | reverse complement strand
GACAACATCCGAAGCGTTGCCAATCGATCGACTGATCCTGCTGGCCGTGCCATTCATCTTTGGCGGCATTGCATTGATTTACGGATGTGCAAATCTTTTTGGCATCAATTGGTTGGTGGAAGAGCCCGATCCGACTTGGGGCATGCTTTGCCTGATGGTCGGAATCATGGGCATGATGACCTACTACTTCGGCCGCGAAAACGGAATGCGAACGAACTCGTTTGACCGCGAGGAAACCGAACGTCAAATCGAAACGATGCGTAAGCAAATTCGTGAAATCGAAGGCGAACGGGGCGATATTGATAGTTCGCTTCCAACGACCGGTGAATCGTTGGAACTGCGTCTTCGCGAAGCAGAACACTTGCTCGATGAACTTGAAGCGTCGCTGCCGACCTATCACAATCACCAAGCTGCGATTCAGGCTTACAAAACGACAAGAACCAATGCCCAGCGGGCCGCCGAAGGTCTGCGTGAAGCCAAGCAAGAATGGGGTGCCACGCTGGAACACCTGGGGCTTAGCGAATCGATGTCGCCGTCAAGTGTTCGTAAACTGGGCGACGGTTATGAAACGCTGCAAGCGAGTCGGCGTCGCTTGGACGAATTGTTGACCGAAAAGGACCAACGAAAAAGTGAGCGACGAACTATCGCCAAGCGAATCGAATTGCTTTACTTGGAATCGCTGGAAGTCAGCAAGGAAGCAACACTGGAATCATCTTCTGATGATTTTGATGTCGAAAAAGATGAAACACATTCCAGCAGCAAGGGGCCACTGGCTCTGAAAACCCGCAGCGGTCCGCTGGAACAACTAAACCACTTGCACGAAGAATTGTCTCGTCAGCAACACTGGATCAAACGACGCCGCGAACTTAAAGAGCAAGACCAACAGCTCAAACGCCAACAATCCAACCATCATCGAAACCTTGAACGCTGTGAACAGCAACGCCGAGCGTTGTGGGCCAAGTGCGGTGTGGCGACACCCGAACAGTTCTATACGATGGTGGACACTAAGGCTCACCTAGCCGAGCTGAACAAAAACCGTCGCGAACTTGATAAGCAAATTCGTTCAATCATCGGTAATCACGTTTCCTACGAAGACGTTGAACGAGAGATTGAAGGCGCAACGGCAGCCGATCTCGAGAAGCGTTGGGATTCATTGACCAACCGCATGACCGAAACCGAATCGCGGATTGCTGAACTGCGAACCTCGCACGGCCAGCTTGCCCAAGAAATGAAACAGCTTGGCGATGACAATCGTTTATCGGTTGCTCAGTTGGAATTGGGTTGCATCGAAAGACGCATCGAATCCCTGGCGCGTCGTTGGCAAACATTGGGCATGGCTAGCTGTTTATTAGAAGACGTATGCAGCACGGTTGAGCGGGAACGCCAACCCGAAACACTTCGTGAAGCATCGTCGTTTCTGTCGCAATTAACCGACGGCAAGTACAAACGCATTTGGACTCCGCTGGGCACCAACCAGCTGAAGATCGATGACCAGGACAAAAAATCGCTTCCGCTGGATGTTCTCAGCCGCGGTACTCGCGAGGCGGTTTTCATTGCCTTGCGATTGTCGCTCGCTGCGGCCTATTCACGCCGCGGCGTGATGTTGCCGTTGGTCTTGGACGATGTGCTGGTCAACTTTGATCGTGATCGAGCCATTCACGCAGCACGAACGCTTAAAACATTCGCTGAACTTGGCCATCAGGTGATGATGTTCACCTGTCACGAACACATCGTCGATATCTTCCACGACATTGATGTTGAAGTCCGCTTGATGCCAGCGCAAGGAGAACCCGGTCGAGCAACCGTGTTGATTCCAGAGGAAGTTGAAGAGGAAGAATACGAAGAAGAAGAGTACGAGTACGTCGAAGAGGAAATGGAATTGGAGCCGGAAGAAGAAGTTCAGGTCGAGGAAGAAGTCGAACCAGAACCCGAGCCGGAACCGATTGTCATCGAACGAAAGCCGGAGCCGGAGCCCGAACCGGAAACTAAGATCGTCTACGTGGAAAGGCCAGCTCCCAAGCCCAAGAAAAAGCCTAAGCCGGTTGTCGAATACATCCAGCGAGCACCGAAACCGGTCTACGTGGAGCCTGAACGCGTGTTCGAGCCTGAGCCCGCAGCGATCGGTTGGGCGTGGTTTGAAAGAGAGCCACAGCGACGAATCAACGAAGCCGAAGAAGCGCTCGCCGCGATCACCAGCGATGAATGGGACGAGATGCGTTCCATCGAAAACCAATGGGTCGGCCAGGAAGAACCTGCCGTGCCCGACGACGTTTGGAATCGAGCCTCGGCATCAGACGGCGCTGTGTCAGACGGACCCGCATGGTGGGACGGAAAGTAACTGAGTGCCGCTGATTGCCTGAAATTGGAATTGAACAGGCCGCTGATAAACCAGACGATCTCACGCCCAGTATCAAGCAAGTGCCGACGCAACACCTGACCATCATTTAAAAGGATCAGGGTGGACTGCTCCCCAGAAACTGATTGATGGGGAGACGTCGGCCGGAACAAGCGGAGCGCAGTTCAGTCGCTCCGGTGCAATTGCCTGGTCTGTAACTTGCTCGTTCCGGCCTGCTCGTGTTTACTTATTCTTGTTCGGCTTCTTTTCCGAGCATGAACATCATCACTGGTTGACCAGACGAAGCATTGTAGGTGTACCCAGCTTCCAGGGCTCGATCGATTCGTTCTTGTGACTCGGTTAGGTGAGCAACGGTGTAGGCGTCCATTTTATCGCCACACTTTTCGACCGACTCGCCCAGCCGTTTGCTGAGGGTTCGCAACTCCATCCGGGCAAGGTTACTAATCGGCTTTGCTGCGGCGTTGGCCTGCGAGGATTTGACGACCAAGTCGATCAATCGCTGCATGTGTTCCCTTTGCAGATTACGGCGAAATGACGAAATCATTGGCTTGCGATCGTTCCGATCCGGTGGGCAATCGGCATCGATTTCCGACCAAACCTCCGAATTGATTGTCGCTAACAACTCGGGCAACGTCAGCGCGTCTTGATCGGCGGGTAACCGTAATTCGTTGTCATAAACACGACGAAGCGTGGTTGGGTTCATCAGCCAAGTTAGAGCGGTCGACTGAATGCCCAGGATTCGGTCGTGGATGGGCCATGCTGCCTCACTTGCCATCGCTCGTTGCTGGCCAAAGTCTAGCCACTTATCGACACTCATTCGTTCGAGCAATTCTGGGGATAATCCATAGGCTTGGTCGTTGAACGTGCTGTCGATCACAAACTGCAACGCGGCTCTTTGTTGATCAGCGGGGACAACTTCGACTGGCGGGCGATCGCCGGGATCGCCCTTTTTATCGCGATTGACGAACGCGCCACCGACCCAGTTGGCCATCATTCCGGCGGACTTGATTTGCAGTCCCAACGTCAATTCATAGCCACGACGCGCCTTGGCCCAGCTTTCGCCCTCTTTGACAAATCGCTCCAGCAATTTCTCGCGATACAGCTTGATCAACTTGGTTTGCTCTTCGGCATAATCAAGTGGATCTTTTGCGAAGTCGTAACGACGCGCCAGCGGATCGGGGCCGCCTGTGTCTTCATCGGTCGCGTATTGCAGCTCTGGTTCAGTGCAGCGTTTCAGGATTTTCTGAAGTTCTTTTTCTTTGCCATTGGCGGTATAGCCATACTCGATCGCCCAGAAGTCATAGGGGCCGATGTCAATCATCCCGAAGTCACCTTGGACCTCGCCAGATTGAAATCGATAATTGATTGGTATGTAATCCATCACTGAAGACGCCATCGTCTTTTTGCCTTTGACTTCCTTGCTGTTGATTTCATCGAGCGTAAGCAGAGCAGACGCTTTGAAATTGTGGCGAAGCCCAAGCGTGTGTCCTACTTCGTGGGCAACCAGATCAGCAAGCAATGGCCCTACGAACCATTCGGGCATTCCATCGACCAGTTGATCTTTCTCTTTATCGGAGTCCGCGTTTTGATCACTGTCTTTTTTGCCTTCCTCTGAATCGTCGTCATCCGAGTCATCGGATTCGTCTGCATCTTCTTCTGAGTCCTTTTCATCCGACTCTTCTTTCTTGCTTGTATCTTGCTCGTCCGATGACTTTTTCTTCTTGTCGTCCTTCGCAGATTCCTTGTCGGCCATCAGCGTCAATGCCCAGTCCATTCTTGCGAAAGCGAGGTCCATGCTGCGACTGCTCGCTGCCATGCACAATCCGTTCTTTTGGCTGATCGAACCGAACAGTCCGTCATATTCATCATCGCCCATCAACGCCGAATCAGCTTGGGCCATTTTGTAGCCAGCCATCGAGCTTTGGGCTTCTTTGGAAAATTTGTTGCGAAGAGCGTTTTTGTTCTCCGATGGAGCCATTCGGATTCGCGGATCCCAGTTTGGATTGCTGGCGAGCCAAGAAAGCGTTTCCGGCGGAAAATTCTCCATTGCCAATTGTGGCAAAAGAGTGTCGTAGTTGAAATTGAAGTGGCGGATCCAGCCATCGGTTAAGACGATATCAGCGTCTAAGATCTGACCCGTTTCAGGATGAACTCGGCTTGGTCCAATCGCGGTACCGATGTCATTGTTTAGCCATCGAATGAAGTTGTATCGAACGTCCTCGGGGTCTTTTTCCATGTGAACACCACTTTCGGCGTCTTGGTATTCGATCACGATTGCGTCAACCAAGCCCACCTTCTCGAAAGCTTTGTTCCAGTAATCAACACCGGCCTTGATCCACCGTCGGTAACGAACCGGCGTGGTGTGTTCGACATAGAAACGAATGGGCTCTTTTGGCGGACTTAGTTTTAGCTTCGCATCACGCTTTTCGAGGTGCCAACGATTGATGTATCGAACGCGAGTTTCGTCGTCTTTGTATTTGCTTAGATCAGAATATGCGGTTGTGAAATAGCCGACTCGTTCATCCGCCTTACGCGGTTTAAAGCCTGACGTCTTCGACGGCACTTCACTGAACGAGTAATGCAGAGTCTGAAAACGGCCGGCATTGCCTACGATTTCAAAAGCGACTTCAACGTTGTCGGGGAACACCTTCGCGGAGGTCAGATCACGAATGCGGCTATTGGTGACGCGAACCGAGCGGCCAAAGAACGTGCTGGCGTTGTTGACCAATAGGGCATCGAAATCCACAACGGGTCCACCTTTAGGTCCTATCGCCACGATCGGAACGTCTATCAGAACTCGGTCGGTAAACAGTCGCTTGACTGACGCTTTGCTTTCCTTGTCGCCCGTTGCCTTGGTCGACAAGTTGGGTGCGATCAACGCCATGCGGTCGTCGTACCGCCGCCATTGGACGACCCAATCGCCTGATTGCAAACCGGCATACAAATCGCCGCTGCCCACGGTTAAGGCGATGAAATAGCTTTTGCCCGCGAAATTTTTGGGCAACTCGGCAAGCAGTTGCGAATCCTTATCTCGTTTCCATAGATCGAACAACGATTTTGAATTCGACTGGGACGACAGCGTGACCTTGGTGTAGCCCTCGGACGCTTTCGCAAACTTTGGCAGATCAGCTTTTGCGGACACATTAGCGGTCAGCACGCTAAGGACGGCGACTAAAACAGCAATTGGTTTCATTCTGACTTTTCGAAGTGCGAAGGATCATAAGATGGAAAGCGTCATTCGTTTCAGCCTGTACAGTCGGCTTAATCATGACATGTTATCATTTTAGCCCCACGACAACCTTTCCGCACACAGAATGGACGAGTCAATCAAGAATCGGTCCGGGAAAGTGACGAATGGCACGAAAGTACCGGATTCACCGGAACAGCCGACGCCTTACCGCTTGGTCGGCCCGGTCAAAAGCTGGGGCAAAACTTGGTCTGTTAGCGATCGCGCCCAGCGGCCGGTTATCATGGAAAATGCTGTCGATCTAAACCAGGTAAGACATTGACGTTTAGCCTCTGGGCATCGACAATCTGCGTCCGCTGTTCGCCTGTTGGAGCGAACATTCACCCGCCGACGCCAATCATCACCGACTCGTCATCACCGACTCGTCATCACCGACTCGTCATCACCGACCCGTCATCACCGACCCGTCATCACCGACCTAAAACGCCGGAAACTACGAATGAACCCGTTGCAAGAGCAAGATCCGAAACTCTGGGACGCCATCCAGGCTGAAGCTGTTCGTCAACAAGATGGCCTGGAATTGATCGCTAGCGAGAATTACACCAGCCTGCCGATCATGCAGGCTGCGGGCAGCGTGTTGACCAATAAGTATGCCGAAGGCTATCCAGGCAAACGCTACTACGGCGGTTGCGAGCACGTGGATGTGGTGGAGCGGATTGCAATTGATCGAGCCAAGGAACTGTTCGGGGCTGAAGCTGCCAACGTCCAGCCACACGCCGGATCCCAAGCCAATACAGCCGTCTATCTGTCCGCTCTCGAAGTCGGCGATACCGTCCTAGGTCTGGACTTGGCCCAAGGCGGACACCTCACGCACGGGATGAAGCTAAATATCAGCGGCCGTCTTTATAACTTCCACAATTATGGTGTTCGGAAAGAAGACCACCGATTGGACTTTGATCAAATCGCCAAGATGGCCAAAGAATTGAAGCCCAAGATGATTGTCGCTGGTGCCAGTGCTTATCCCCGCGAGATTCCTCATGAACGATTTGCCGAAATCGCAAACGACGTGGGTGCAAAGTTAATGGTCGACATGGCTCACTACGCGGGATTGGTCGCCGCCGGCGTTCACAACAGCCCTGTGCCGTATGCCGATTACGTCACAACGACGACGCACAAAACTCTTCGCGGACCTCGCAGTGGACTGATCTTGTGCAAGGAACAACACTTAAAGCTAATCAACCGTAACGTCTTTCCGGGTACCCAAGGCGGGCCTTTGATGCATGTCGTCGCTGGGAAGGCCGTCTGTTTTGGTGAAGCCCTTTCCGATGATTTCAAGCGATACGGACAGGCTGTTATCGACAACGCCAAAGTCTTGGCGGAAACATTGATGTCCGGTGGTTTGCGTTTGGTTTCAGGTGGAACCGACAATCACTTGATGCTGGTCGACGTCACGGCGGTTGGTCTGGGTGGTAAGAAGTCCGAGGCTGTCTTGGAGGATTGCGGCATCACGGTCAATATGAACATGATCCCATTTGACGAACGCCGCCCGGCTGACCCATCTGGAATCCGTATCGGAACGCCAGCCCTAACCACCCGTGGCATGGGCGCTGACGAAATGAAGCGAGTCGGTGGCTGGATCGTCGCTGCACTTACCTCACCAGACGATTCCGATCTGCACGCATCGATTCGCGAAGAAATTCGCCTGATGTGCGTTGATTTCCCAGTACCAGCCGGTCGTTGTGCGACCGCCGAAGTGATGAGCTAATCACGATGAATCGAATCCTGATCGCAGACGACAACGAAGCGAATCGCGAATTGCTGGAGGCGTATCTTGCAGGAATGGACTGCGAAACCGAGATCGCAGTCGACGGGCAAGACACGCTGGAGAAGGTCGCGTCATTCAACCCGGATCTCGTGTTGTTGGATGTGATGATGCCAAAGCTAAGCGGTTTTGAAGTCTGCGAAAAGCTGAAAGGCGACGCGGCGACCAACCGCGTCATGGTGTTGATGGTCACCGCATTGAGCGAGCTGGGGGACATCGAGCGAGCCGTCGCCGCTGGCACCGATGACTTTCTAAGCAAACCCGTCAACAAGGTCGAATTGATCAAACGAGTCGAGAACATGCTCAAGCTCAAAGGCACTGAAGATGAACTCGAACGCTTGCGACGCTACATCGAAGAAATGGAAGATCCCAAAGGGGAATGATTCAAAGGGGCTGATCCGATAGGCCCTCGATTGAAGCAGTGGACGCAGGGTTCAAGCGAAGCGGGGTGATGCTGCTTTGCCGAGAGCATTGGCTAAATGTTCAGCAAGCGTCCTGCTGCTTTTCGTCAACGCTGTTGTTGCACGATCAATCGCGGCTGCAACATTCGGCATCAGCCTAAATTCTGGTTGCCCGTTATTCCCAGCTACCCGTTCAGATTTCAATTACCCGTTCAGCGAGCTTTAGAACTTCGTCTGCGCTGCTGCACTTTCGTGCATCGCTGGCCAGCTGGTTCAAGCTTTGGACGTCTTGCTGAGCCAACATTGCCTTTAGCGGCAAGATCGCTGGCGACGAAGCCGAAAATTCGCGAAGCCCCATGCCCACCAACAACGCAAAGGTGGCTGGATCGCTGACCATCTCTCCGCAAATGCTTAAACCCTTGTTGTGACGTTTCGCTACGTCCACCAAGGATGCGATCGCGTGAAGAACGGCTGGATGCAACGCCTGGTAATAGTGTCCGACTCGTGGATTGCCCCGATCGGTTGCCAGGATGTACTGGACCAGGTCGTTGGTGCCAAGCGAGAAGAAATCGACCTCGCTGGCAAATTGATCCGCCATCGTCACCGATGCTGGTGTTTCGATCATCATGCCGATCGGGATCTCAGGCACCTCGAAACCTTCGTTTTCCAAGTTTGCCTTTGCCTCGGCTAGCACGATCTTGCAGGCAACGATTTCGTCTAAGTTGGTGATCATCGGGAACATGACCCGAGCGTTGCCATGGACTGCCGCCATCAAGATCGCTTCGATCTGGGTGCGGAACATTTCACGATGCTCTAGCGAGACACGAACGCTTCTCCAGCCAAGAAACGGGTTTTGCTCTGCCGGTGTTTTAAAGTACGAAAGTGATTTGTCGCCTCCGATATCCAGCGTTCGAATCGTAACGCTTTCGCCAGCAAAACCTTCGACCACATGTCGATAAATCTCGTACTGTGTTTGTCGGTCGGGAAAACTGGATCGTGCCATGTAGGGCAGCTCGGTTCGATACAGCCCAACGCCGGTCGCGCCCGATCGGATCGCCACATCGACGTCGCTACGTAGGCCGATGTTGGACCGCAAGGTTACCTGTGTTCCATCTTTGGTCACCGTGGGTGCATCGACAAACTTTTGCAGTTCAAAAGTCTTCGCATCACTCTCGGCCTCTAATCGCTCGTAGGCTTGGTGAAGTTCGGGCGACGGGTCGATGTGGAGCGTTTGGGTCTGAGCGTCCAACACCAACAAGCTTGAATTCTTGACGCGGGCAAGAGCATCCGGGACGCCGACCAAAGTCGGAATGCCCAGTGATTTCGCCACGATCACGGCGTGGCCATTCTTGTCACCTCGGCCCAACACGATCCCTCGCACGTGATCCAAATCCATCACCGCAATATCGGACGCCATCAATTCGTCGGCAACGACGATGACAGGATGCGGAAAATGAAATGATCGATCGCTAAGGTCACCGCAAAGATGGGACAGCAAACGTCGTCCCACGTCTTTGACATCCGCGGCACGCCCGCGTAGGTAGGGGTCGCGGAGCTGCGAGAACGTGCGCACATAATCAGCAATGATTTGCTTGGCCGCAGAAACTGCGCTCGCGCCGTTAAGGATTAGCGTCTTGATTTTACCAATCAATACGTTGTCCTGCAAAATCATCAAGTGACTATGAAAGATCGCTGCATCAGCTTCGTCTAACCGCTGGGCAATTTTCTTTTCCAGGCACAGTGTTTCGACTCGAGCAGCAGCAAAGGCAGATTCGAGATTCTGAAGTTCGACTGCAGGATCTTTTGCGATATTGTCACATACATCGGACACTCCGAATGCGTTATCGATCAAGATCGCTGGCCCAATCGCCACTGTTCCAAATCCAAACTTGGCCGTGACCAAAGGAACCGGCTTCTCGGCTGCTTCGCTGACTTCCTGGACGTCAACGGCGAGGCCGGCTTCAAGATCCAACTGTTCCAACAAACGTGTACTAGCAACGACGCTGGAAAGTTGGAATGCGATCGTAC
>CAYVAN010000062.1:0-9683 GCA_964449225.1 uncultured Rhodopirellula sp. | reverse complement strand
ATCGTACTAAGGGTGCTGGTTTCGACTTCGCTAAAAATTCGCGGTTGGATCGTTTGGATTGCCATCACGCCAATCAAATTCTGACGATCAAACAGCGGAATCCCCAAGAACGAATGATACTGTTCTTCAGCTGAACCTAGGACGTGTTGGTACCGCTCATCCAATTGTGGCTCATCAAGATTGACGACCGAGCATGTTTTAGCGGTATATCCAACCAAGCCCTCGCCAATTTTTAATCGAGTCGAACCAACGGCTTCTGCGGCAAGCCCAACGCTGGCGGACAGGACCAGATAATTCTCTTCGCAAAGGTAGATCGAACACACTTCGCTTTGCATTCGATTTGACACTAAAGCAACGATGTTCTGAAGCGTTTCCGCCAAGCCATGCGATTGCAAAATCAGGTGGCTAATATCCTCCAGAGTCGAAAGCCCCAATCGTTCAGGATTGAGCGATTGACCAGCGGTCGACGCAGACTTTGCAGCCAACTGCTCGGTTTGCGAAACGCCAGAATCTAAGCCGCCGGGTTCTGATTTTTTCAAACTAGTACTTTTGGGTTGCATCAGCGATAGGTGGGATGTCTGTGGGATCGTCGGTCTCCTTAGCGAAATTTACGCACTTATCAAACAACCCGCGTCTTTTGAACAACGCGGCACAGCGATCCAGTAACGCTTACCAAGGTCTCTCGATGCACGCAGTGTACCGAATCATGCCTTCAAGACAGACAAGATGGCTCGGCATTTGCAAAACACCCGCTCATTGGGGCTGTTTTATGAGTTTTTCGCGTTTCGATACGACTTCCTTTTGCATTCGCTTCGACGCTCATTGCCCAAGACTCACACAAAAGCCACAATCACTGCCTAATCTGCGGGCATGCCCATCACGTCCCAGAAAGCCAGTAACACCTCAAGGAAGCCCGTTACATCCCAGGAAGCCGTGACATCCCAGGAAGACTGTTCTCTGAGGTCTTCCAGAGTCTTTGCATTTTCATTAAGCCTGTTCTCATAAAAGTTGATAAGTCGTCTATGGAGCCGCGTCCCCAAAGTGTGCGTTCAATTGAATATCGTCACACCAAGATCATTGCCACCCTCGGTCCCGCTACCGAGTCCGAAGAGAAACTTCGCGAGCTGATCAAGAACGGCGTTGATGTGATTCGTTTAAACATGGCACACGGCAGCACCGACTGGGTGGCCGAAGTTGTTGCACGAATCCGCAAAGTTTCGATCGACGTTGATCGCCAGGTTTCGGTGATGATGGATGTCAAAGGCCCCGAAATCCGAACTGGAATCGTTGACACGCCCATTGATTTAGACACCGGCGATCGACTCCGATTGCATACTCAACCCGATGCGTCTGCGGCCAGCGAAATTCCAACCGTCGCCGTGAACTATGTGCGTTTTCCAGCCGCCGTCGATGTAGGAACCACCGTGTTAGTTGACAGTGGGCTGATGCGTTGGAAAGTCGTCTCCAAGACCGATGTGTCGGTCGATTGCGAAGTCATCACGAAAGGAACCTTGACCTCACGTCGACACATTAACCTTCCCGGTGTTGAAATCTCGCTGCCCGCACTGACTGAAAAAGATCAGGACGATTTACTGGCTGGCATTCAAGCGGGCATCGACTTTGTCGCTCTCTCTTTTGTTCGCAAAGGAGAGGACATCGACGAACTGCGTGACTTCCTCAAAGCGAACGGTTCGGATGCTCGGATCATTGCCAAAATCGAAGAACAGGCGGGCGTCCGAAATATGGACAAAATCATTCGCGCGTCCGATGCGGTAATGGTTGCACGTGGCGATCTGGGAATTGAAATCGAATTGCATCGTTTACCGCTTGTGCAAACCGAATTGGTTCGTGCTTGCCAAGCAGAGGGCAAGCCAGTGATCATCGCGACGCATTTGCTTGAATCGATGATCATTTCTCCGATTCCCACACGTGCCGAAATTTCAGACGTCAGCAATGCCGTTCGAGAGCAGGCGGATGCTGTCATGCTTTCCGGTGAAACGACGACTGGCCAATACCCCATTGAATCGGTCGAAGTGCTCAAGCAAATCATTGGCTCGATCGAACCCAGCGTTAGCAGCGAATTGAATCATGTAATTAAGTTGGGCGAGCCAAAAGCCAAAATGTTGCGGTCCGCTGCTATGTTGGCTCAAGAACTTAGCGACGAAGAGGGACATCATTCTGGGATCGTCGTGTTCACCCGCAGTGGGTTCCTGGCGTACGTGCTCGGTGCCCTTCGTCCACGAGGAGTGCCCATTTTTGCCTTCACCGATATCGAATCAACATTCCGCCAATTGATGTTGCCCTGGGGTGTAGAACCCTTCCTAATGGATTTTAGCGACGATCCAGAAAAAACAATCAGCGACGCGCTGGCTAGGTTGGCTGAACAGGATTGGTGCAAAGACGGCAGCTGGATGGTCGTGATCACCAATGCACTGGCCAACGATCAAATCATTGACACCATGCAATTGCGACAAGTCAGTTGTCAGTGATCGGTGATGTGATTCAACGCAAAAAAGCCTACGAGATAATGATCCCGTAGGCTTCTTAGCAGATCTTCAGATTGCCTCGGGCGCAGTGTTCCCGAAACTTGATGCACCCAGGCGACATCTGGCCTGCTGTGCAACTAACTTAAAAGTCGATCGTAAATCCTAGGTCGATGCCGTGAACAAACAGGCTGCTGTCATCGACAAAGAATCCGTTGTCGTTCGTGCCCGTTCCAAGGGTGGCTCCGTCAACAAAGCGATCGATGGTGTCGCCGTTAAGGGCAACGTTATCGAAGTAGATGAAGCTGTATCCAACGGTGAGTGCGACGTTAGGACGGAACTGGTATCCCAGTTTGAAGTTGGCTTCAGGTGCGAAAGCGAACACGTCGCGTTCAGCCGACACGTCGGTGTTGCCAGCGTAGATCGCACCTGGGGCCGTCGTGGAAGCGCCACCCGACGGTGTCGTTACCGAGAATCCGTTCATTGCAATCGATTGATTCATGTTGCCCAAGTGAACCTTGGTCAAAGACTTAGCTGTCCATCGACCACGATTCATGACCATTTCAAAACCGAGCTGACCACCATTGAATGTGTTCTTTGCTTCGGCACGCTCAAAGTAGCTGACCGAATCACCAAACGCTGAACCGGGAGGAGCCGGGGCACCGGTCGACGCAATCGTCGTTGTGCTGGCAATCGATAGGCCGTCATCGACGTTAATATGAGAGTAACCGCCGATGAAATCGAGTTGGCAGCTCTTGGAGCAACCAAACCGAAGACGTGCGTAAGCTTCCGCAGCCCAAATATCAAGCGTGCTTTCGGCCTCAATGCTGCCGAGCAAATCGGGTCCACCAGCAACGCCCGTCAATGCGATCGGAAGCGAGTCTTCAGCGCCATTTCCGCCGATGAAGAAGGAACCATTGGTATTAAAGAATGGACGTCCGACGGACCGTTCGTCACCGTTGCCGCTGAAAGCGTAAGATTCTTCGCTTTCGGCGAGGCCCCAGAATCGTCCACCCACACCGACGTTGTCGGTCAACCAGACGCCTGCATCGCCTCGGAAACCGGCGACCAATTCGGCGGTGCCTTCGCCACCAAAGACGGTGCGTGCTGAAGGCGAGACTGCCGGGTCCAAAACGGGCAAGGTGCCCGCGTCGGATTCAGCGATCAAACTTGGTGTGTCGCGGCCTTGCGGGAACCACAACAACAACTCCATTTGTGCCCAAGTGTTGCCGTGAAGGCGATCAAACAATTTGCTCATTCGTTGATGGGTGCGGCACGATGATCCACCGCTACAAGCGGACGAACCGCAGCCGCAACTCATTTCAGCTCCGTAACAGTCACCACCACCACACGATGTGTCGCCGCAACCGCAGTCGTTGCTGCATCCACCGTCGCTGCATCCACCACCGTAGCTGCTCTCTGCGTAACCTGAACCCATCATTTGATGAGAGACAGGTTGCATGTGCTGGGCGGGGATCCTGCTGCTTGAACGATGGATCCGAGCGGACGCTTGACGCATCACGCTGCGTCCACTGGCGCGTTGGGTTGCATGTTGCGTGTGTCCAACAGGTTGGACCTCACCAATGATGGAGTCGCCGCCATAGGCTTCGTCACCATCGACAATTTCGTCTTCGTAGACGTACGATTGGTCGTTCGCTTCGTCACTGGGACGAACCTCCGTGTAGGCAGCGTCTTCGCCAAAGTAGGCGTCTTCGCCATAGCCGGGCAAATCGCCCACCACTGAGGTACCATCGTTAGCAACTACCATGCTAGAACCTGACAGCAACATAGCTGCGATTGCTAGTCTTCCAAATTTCATTTTCATAGAATGTCTCTTACAGTCCGGGAACACTGATTGACTGGTATAAGACGATCGACGCAAACGACCGGATTATGCAGCACAGCCGTTAGGCGAGGAATAACTCAGCCAAACTACCCAGCTTGATGAATCAAAGCGGTTCAGATTGCCTAGCATTCCTGGGTTGCGCGTTAGAATGAGTTTCCCGGCCAAACTGAGCCATTTCACGATTCACTTGTCCTTTGTTTCTCAACAAAAAGGCGGCTTTCATGTCGACCGGCGCTGACCCCAATCGCGAAGCGACGCCTGCCAGCTCTGAATTACCCGTTCCCGTTTCGGATTCCGCCGCTGCTGAAAAAACCGTCTCAGAAACATTGCCCGCCACGACGCCCGAATCAGCACCGGCTCCCGCAAACGAATCGGAAGCCAACAAGCGAAGATCCAAAGACACCGGACGGACGCTGTCGATGTTTTCTCGTCAGGGTTTCCGGCCTCAGATGGTGCGATGGAAGCGGCAACTGGCGCAGGTCAACGCGTTTGAAGAGATCCTGAAAAAGGAAGACGACTTATCGCTTCGAAAGCGTTCGTTAGCGCTCCGTTATCAAGCCATGGCAGGCGAAAAGCTTTCAACACTGCTTCCCGAAGGTTACGCGTTAGTCCGCGAAGCCGGTCGTCGCGCGCTTTCGATGCGACACTACGATGTTCAAGTGATTGGGGGTGTCGCGTTGTTTGAAGGCTACATCGCCGAAATGCAAACAGGCGAAGGAAAAACACTCACAGCTACGTTGCCGCTTTATCTTCATTCGTTGTCCAGCAAAGGTGCTCACTTAGCAACCGTCAACGATTATCTGGCCAAACGTGATGCTGAGTGGATGGAACCTATTTTTAATTTGCTTGGGTTAGATGTTGGAATTATCCAAACTTCCGATGACCAAGCTTCGCGGCGCAAGTCCTATGCTGCGGCAGTCACCTATGGCACCGCAAAGGAATTCGGTTTCGACTTCTTGAGAGACCGCTTGTTGCTGCGCGCCCAAAATCGTCTCCAAACCGAAATGCTCGGTGACGGTGGTGGCGGGTTTGGCGGCAGCGGCGATGAAGTCGTGATGCGAGGGATGCACTTTTGCCTCGTCGATGAAGCCGACAGCATTCTAATTGACGAAGCTCGCACGCCGTTAATTATTGGCAGCATCGAAGACACCGTTCGCGACCAAATTGTCGAAACGTATCGATGGGCCGCCAAGCACGGTAGCGACTATGAAAAGGAAGAACACTTTACGATCGATCCGGACACCAAACAAATTGAATTAACAGCTCGCGGTCGACAAAAAGTTCGAGCCATGCCCAAGTCTGATCTGGTCCGAACGATGGGTTTGGTGGACCTTTACGAATACACCGAACGAGCGATCAAGGTGCATCGTGAATTTCTATTGGATCGGCAATATGTCGTGCGGCCGGGCGATAAGGGGGACGACGAGATTGTGATTGTTGACGAGTTCACCGGACGATTGGCCGAAGGCCGAAAATGGCGTGACGGGATCCATCAATCAATCGAAGCAAAAGAAAACATCGAGATCAGTGTTCCGACCGGACAGGCGGCGCGAATCACCGTCCAGGATCTGTTCTTGCGTTATCCAAATCTGGCCGGAATGACGGGAACCGCCGCGACGAGTGCTCGTGAATTGCACCGTATTTATAAAACCCCAGTGCTTCGCGTACCGACCAACAAACCGCCCAAACGTGAACAATTACCAGACCGAGTTTTCGGCACGATGATGTTGAAGTTCGAGGCAATCGTAAAAGAGATTCAAGAGGTACATGCGCAGGGCCGCCCAATTCTGATCGGAACTCGGTCGATCGACAAAAGCGAAATCATTTCCAAAATGCTAGACGAGCTGGGAATTGAACACCAAGTATTGAACGCTAACAATGTTGAACAAGAAGCCGAAATTGTTTCCGCCGCCGGTGGTGAAGGGAAAGTGACAGTCGCGACCAACATGGCCGGACGCGGTACCGACATCAAGTTGTCCGACGGTGTCGAAGACATCGGCGGCATGCACGTGATCTGTACCGAGTTCCACGATGCGGCTCGTATTGACCGCCAACTCATTGGTCGTTGTGGTCGTCAGGGAGACCGCGGATCTTACCGCCAATACCTTTCACTTGATGATGACATTCTTAAGAGCGGCCTGGGTTTGAAACGCGGTGAGAAACTCAAAGACCAAGGTGAGTTGATCGGCGGATCAGCAGACCGCTACGCCAAACTGTTTCGTAAAGCTCAGCGTAAGGTTGAACGCAAACACTTTCGTGATCGCATGGTTTTGATGCACCACGAAAAAGAACGCAAGAAAATGCAACGTGAAATCGGCCAAGACCCCTATCTGGACACACCCGACTGATTCTCTGAGTTTGGGTTTTTGAAGCCTGGTCTCTGAAGTCTGGTTTTTTCCAGAGTTGCGGGCTGCTTTTTAGACGCCGCCAGGCCCTATCCAGATCATCGCGGCATGATGGGTGGCACAGGCACCCTGGCCGAAGCTTCGGTCCAAAAGATCGCGTCCTCGCCCTGCAAAGATCGCAAATCGTTTGAATTCATTATTTCCTCTCAAAAAAATGGCAGAGGATTTTGAATCAGAAACACCTTAAGGGAAACACAGGTTCCCTAGGTGCGGTCTTAAGGGGACGTGGGTTCGTCAAAATCAGATTAACCCAAAAAACCTTGAAAAACTGCGCAAACTGCCTATTCTGCCAGTCTTCTGGTTTTCGACCATCACGAGTCCTATTTTTCCCATACCGAACAAGATTATCTACATGAGTGCTACGATTATTAGTCGAACTTCGACGTCGCGATGCTACCCGAACCTAGTGTGCCTCGCTTTTTTATACGCTGGCTCAATCGCGTTAACGCCTTCGACAGTATCAGGTCAAAGGGTGTTTGATTTGGATTTCAATCATCATTCGTCCGAAAGGACGTACACAAGAAACGACTGGCGATCGGATTGGGACAATCCTGTTTGGGAAGACGGTGTTCGCGAAAACCGGATTTCGATCATCACAGGTAAACAAGCGTTTCAACGCCGTGGCGCTTCGCTTGCGGTTCATTTCCCAGCAGGCGGCGTTGGTCCCAAAGATGGTGGCGGCCAGTGGAAACATGACTTCGAACAGGGTGCCCGAATCGTACGGCTTCGCTATCGCGTCAAATTCGCCAGGGGGTTCGATTTTGTTCGTGGCGGAAAACTGCCCGGTTTGTCCGGGGGAACGGCCCCAACCGGGTCCACAAAAGCCGATGGATTTAATGGCTTTACTGCCCGAATGATGTGGCGAACCGACCACCGGGGCCAACCCGGCGCACCGGTTCAGACCAAGGCAAATTTGGTTCAGTACGTCAAGCATCCCACCAGCGGTTTTAGGAATGACGGACGCCAGGAAGACAACTTGTATTGGACCGATAACGAGGGCGAACGCATCGAGATCGAATCGGGACGTTTCTACAATATCACGAATCTTGTTAAGTTGAATGGCGTTGGGAAAACGGATGGTCTCATCAAGTCCTACCTCAATGGAAAACAGGTGCTCGAGGCCAGAGGGTTGGAGTTTCGTAAAACGAATGATCTGAAGATTGACGTGTTACACTTCTCAACTTTCTTTGGTGGCAGCAGCAATGCCTGGGCACCCTCGAAAGACGAAACAATCCTCTTTGACAATTTCCAAGTCGATATCATTCGTTAATGGGCGGATGCGGTGGAATGCATCGTCTCCTGATCTGGGTGATGTGCTGTTGCGGTGATGTGCTGTTGGTCTGATCGATCAACACACAGGCATTGCTCCACCCGAGGCGTTTCTTTGCGAACTGAACGCTGATTGTGCGACAAAATCGCGACGATGCGATTTTGTGCTTCGCTGGCCCTCGCCGGAGGAAAGACTCCGGCGAGAATCGTTGCGAACCTGCGGACCTTAAAACAGCGGACTTTAAAACAGTTGATTAGCAGTGATCACACCCGGAACATTCGGAAGCGGTTGATCACTGTCGCCGAAACGCCCAGAAGATCCCGTTGGGCCCCGAACGCTGAATCAACACGTTTGTTCTGGCACCTACCGTTTGCCCCTCATGCGAAATGAAGATTAACCTTGAAGCGTCTTTCCTGACGGCTGAATAGAGAGTGTTCGAAACACGGATGCTGAACCCAGAGCATACCGATTTCCTTAGAAAACACGGTTAAACTCTCCTCGGTTTCTGCTATCGCGTCCGTCTTTTAAACGAGAAATGAATGCTATAGTGACGATGGAAACAGCCGTAATAAAACGGACTGAGCGTGGAAATCATCAAGGCTATTGAGTTCTAGGAATTTGCAAGATGAGCAGGCGATGGATAAGCGGTTTCAGGCAACGAATCTGTTCCTTAATGATTTTGCTCTCAGCCATCGCAACGTCGAACTGTGTGGCGGCCGACGGGCCAGGATTGTACGGCGGTGGAGGGTTTTATCTCCACGGTGATGAGTGTGTTGCGGAACTGAAGCAGTCAGGCTTTAAATGGCTGTGCGTTTGGACGATCCACGTCATGCCCGACGGAATTTTGACACTCAACGGAGAGCTGGATCTCGTTAGAGATGGGAAGTACATCGGGAATGATACGTTCCCCGACTTTCCGGACCGAATGAAGAAACTCAAGGCAGCCCCCAGTTCCATTGAGTGGATTGAGTTCGGTTTGTCGGCTTGGGGGTCGACCACGTTCGATACCGTCCGGGATTTGGTCAAAAAAGAAGGCACCGCTCCTGGATCAACGCTTTATGAGAACTTTAAAGCGCTGCGAGAGGCAATTCCTGAAATTGACGCGATCAGCTTCGATGATGAAAAGACGTACCACACATCATCCACGACAGAGTTTGCTGTGATGCTTGCTGATTTGGGTTTCAAAGTCTCGATCTGTCCCTATCGTCAAGTTGATCATTGGCGAAAGGTCATTCAAGACACCAATCTAGCTCGCCCAGGTACGATCACTGATGTTCATTTGCAATGTTACGCTGGTGGAAGTGCAAATAGCCCGTGCAAATGGGATGAATATTTTCCACCCGAAATCAACGTGATGCCAGGTCTGGAAGATGGCGACGGCGTTGGCAAGAAAGTTGCAAAATGGAACGAACAGTGTTCAATCAAGGGTGCCTGGATTTGGCTGTACAACGATCTTCGTGGCAAACCGGATAGGGTGAAACAGCATGCTTCAATGATCGCAGAAAATATCGCGTCAACCAGCATTCAAGAATGAAAAGCGGCGTTTGATTCTCGGAAGTCGTTTACTTCTTCAAAAGGGCCGTTCAGTATTTAACATCCTCTCAAAAAGGGCCATCCAAAACGTTTTATCTTTTCGACTTGAGAAAGCGTGAGCTAATCGCCCTTGGCCATCGCTTGGT
>CAYVAN010000061.1:15343-22704 GCA_964449225.1 uncultured Rhodopirellula sp. | reverse complement strand
CATGGGGATGATCGAGACGTCGTGGAACATGCCGTTGATACAGTGATTGGCCAGCATCGCGATCAGCAGGAGCCCAAATTGGCGTTTCCAAAACGATAGTCGCATGTCTCGCCAAATCGTCCACGCGGCCCGAAGAAAAAAGGTCAGCATCAGCAACAGGGCGCTTAGCCCCGCAAATCCTGTTTCGGTAACGTAAGCCAAAAAGATGTTGTGCTGCATGAAGCCTTTGGTCATCGTTAGAGGCTCTGCGGAATACGGATCTTGGAGATAAGGGTACTTCGCTCGTGCGTACTGACCAAAGCCTACGCCAAGTATAGGCCGATCCACGATCATCCTAGAAGCGACCGTCGCAAACATCGGTCTTAGTCGCGCAGAATTTTCCATGTCGGCGACACTCACGTTTTTGTCGCGTTTAAACGAGAAGACTTTATCGGCCAAAACTGGGGCCAGGCACAATATGAGTAATGAAGCCACGACAACCATGGCTCCTTTGTACGCTTGGGGCGCTGGTAGGAAAACCACAATTGCTGCTGCGGCAACCAACCCCATCCATACGCTGCGGGTGAATGTCGAATAAATTCCAAGGCACATCAACCCCGCCAAAGCGACGATCAAGATCTTGCGCCGAATCGAACTGCTGGGGAACCACATCCACAAACAACAAAGGCAGACGACCATGCAGATTCCGTTGGAAACAGGATTCAAAAATGGCCCACGCCCGCGTCCGAGAAACTCCTCAAACTCCGGGTTCATGATGAACCGAGGAAACACGATTGAACTTAGCCCCCGTGTTTCGGCGATCGCCGTGACGGCTAAATAGAGCCCCAGGCCAACGAACCCCAGTGAAATCAGCTTGAGGTCGTTGTCACCCAACCGCGTGTATCTCATGACGGCGTACAATCCGACAGGCAAGAGGTTGAAGAACAGCAGGCGCGAGGCGGGCATGTTATTCAAAAACGTATAATCGTGCAGCAGCGTGCACAGCGTAATGACGCCGGTCAGTATCAGGACGCCAAAGTCGACCGAATTGAATCGACGCAGGTTCTGTTTTCCATGAGCGTATTGCCAAACGAACGCTCCCGCCAACGCGGCCAACATCAACCGATCCAAAGTGATTGGAATCGGACCGCCGGAGATATGAAAAAAGTCATAACTAAAAACGCTGCCCAGGAGGATCACTAGGAAACCGATCAGCGGAATCAGTTGCAACCGCCGCGTAAAGGCTGTGCTTAATTTCAGCGCGACCATGGCCCAAACAAGGACGGCGATCAGAACGATGAAGGCTAGGAATTCCATAAGTGGTGATTCAATGTCGATTCAGCGGATTGTGGTGGCGCTATTGGGGCGGTCGGCACCGGCCAAAAGAAGTCCGGTTTGATCCGAAAAACCTAAGCCAAAGGCGAACCTTCGGTGGTGGCGAAGTGGGATCGGTTCTTTGTGTTTTCGGCGAGGTTTGTTCGATTCAATTAGGGCACGCCCATCAAACGGATTACCAAACGCAGCCGTTGCAACCGTTCAGCTTTAACATGAAAAAGATCCCGCTCGTTCTCATCGGTCGAGCGGGATCTTTCAGCAAATTACCGTCGGAAGGTATTTGATTTGTTGAAAGAGAGTCAAAGCACAGGTCGTGCCAAAGCACCAAAGAACGTTCTGCCAAAGGTTGATTCTTGAGTTTTGCGTGTGTTTTTGCGGTGTTTTAGGGTTTTTAAATGTTGTGGCGGGAGCCTGTTGAGCGATTCTTAACTCTTCGTTGATGATGCAAAAAGGCAGCATCATTGTCAAAAAAGCAACGGCGTTTCAAAATAACATCATGCAAACGCCCTTTGCGTCGCACCTGAGCCCCTGCACCAACTACAAGCCAGAGTAAAAGCTAGTGAAACGAAAAACCGAAGCGGTCATCTTTGAAATGGATGGGCTGATGTTAAACACCGAGGATATCTATCACGTCGTAGGGAATACAATTTTGAGACCGCGCGGGCATGAGTTTACGCGTGAGTTAAAACTGTTGATGATGGGGTTGCCGGGAATCAAAGCATTTCAGGTGATGGTCGATCACTGCCAGCTGGGGGACACACCTGAAGCCCTGCAAAGCGAATGCGCTACGCTGTTTGGGGAGCTTTTGCCACGTGAAATTCAAACGTTGCCTGGGCTGATGGATTTGTTGGGGCGGCTGGAACAGTTAGGAATTCCCAAAGCGGTGGCCACCAGCAGTCATCAAAAATTTGCAACGATCGCGCTCAACCAGTTTGATTTAGGACCGCGATTTAAATTTGTTCTCACCGCCGAGAGCGTCGTCAATGGAAAACCGCATCCTGACGTCTACCTCTTGGCGGCCAAGAAGATGGAGCTTGAACCTTCCCAACTACTTGTGCTGGAGGACAGTGTGACCGGCAGCCGAGCCGCCGCAGCGGCGGGTGCGAAGGTGATAGCGGTTCCGACGCAACACAGTGTCGGATGTGACTATTCGCACGTAGATCATGTGGCTCAATCGCTGGAAGATCCGGTGATTCTGGAGACGATTGAAGGTTGATCAAATGCTGGGGGGCCGAGTGCGGAGTACCGAGTACTGAGTACCGAGTACCGAGTACCGAGTACTTATGTCTTCTTGTCCTCCTGAAACAGCTCTGGTCGTTTCTCTCCTGTGAATTTTTCGTACATCTCCCAGACCTCACTCGACCAACTTTTGTATGGCGGTCGAATGTGCTTGACGCCGGAACCGTGCTTTGTCATTGATTTCATAAATGCGATCATCATCTTTCGTACCGATGTCCCTTCATTGAAAAGACGGCGGTAGGTGTCCGCGTCGATGTACTCTCGATCATAGGCGGCGACTAAGTGAGACTGCGTTTCCAGCAAGCTTCCCATCGAATAACCTAGGAATTGAACAAACTCACCCTGCGTTCCACGTCCAAAACCCTCCGCGATATTGGCCATGGTGGACTCGGATGAATCATTGATTTGCACGACGAGCCTTCGGTCCGAGGCAAACGGTTTTTCTTTTGTGAGAAAAAAGATCTCCTTCGACAGATCTCGCGAACGCTGCCAAAACATCAGTTCGGTAAACTTTTTGACGCCACTCATTTCGGCACGCGAATCGAAACACTTTTCGCGTGTGCCGTTAGACCTTCTTTCTCCGCAACGGCAATCACGTCGGGTGCGATGTTTGCCAGAGCGGTTTGGTCGAACTCGGTTATGCTGCCACTACGCAGGAAACTGTTGCTGCACAATCCGGCGGCCCAGGTGCAGGTACCACCGGTTGGTAAAACGTGCGATGGCCCAGCGGCATAATCACCAAGAGCGACGGGCGTGTGGTGGCCAAGAAAAGCCGCACCGCTGTTTTTAATCTTGGCCATTTGGTCTCGCGGATTAGCCGTTTCGATTTGCAAGTGCTCCGGTGCAAAGCTGTCCGTCAACTCGCAGGCGTGTTGTTCGTCGCGAACCAGGATCAGTGCACCAAAGGATTCGAGTGCGTCGAGGGTTAACTCGCTGCGATCGAGTGATTGCAGTTGCTTGACGAGTTCCTCGTGGACTTTGTCAATTAAGCTTTCGTCCCAAGTGATCAGGATTGAAGAACCGGGTGAGTGTTCGGCCTGAGCCAGCAAGTCGGATGCGACGAAGGCCGGGTCTGCTGTTTTGTCAGCGATCACGATCACCTCGCTCGGTCCGGCAAAAGAATCAATGTCAACGGTTCCGTAAACACGTTTCTTTGCCAAGGCGACGAACAGGTTGCCCGGGCCAACGATCTTGTCGACCGCCGGAATGTGCTCGCATCCGTACGCCAGTGCCGCCACGGCTTGTGCACCGCCCATGCGATAGACTTCGGTGACGCCAAGTTCATGACAGGTCGCCAGCATGTCAGTGTTGTATGCTCCGAAAGGTGTCGGCGGTGCGACAACAGCGATCTGATTGACGCCTGCGACCTGTGCGGGCACGACGGTCATCAATACTGTCGATGGGTAGGCCGCAGCACCACCGGGAACACAAACACCGATGCGGCGAAGGGGAACGTATCGCTGGGTCAGCGTCACACCGGGTTTGGGTTCGATGGTGACGTCCTGGTGCAAAATCGCTTTTCCAAATTCGGCGATGTTGTCACGAATTCGGCGAATCGACTCCAACAGGCCAGGGTCGGCGGCGGCGTGGGCTGCCTTTAGGTCTTCGGCGGGAACCCGCAGTTGGTCGGCGGTCAGGTCTGCTTTGTCCAACGATTTCAGGTAACGCAGCAGTGCCGGGGTGCCTTCGCTGCGGACGTCTTCACAGATTTTTTCGACAACTTGGACCGGTGTAAGCGGTTTGCCGAACACTTCTTCGGTCAGGGCTCGCCCACGCGGGGAAACAACGTCGCCATCGGGGCTGAGCTTGGCCCGGAGCTCATCCAGGATCTCGGTGGATCCCGTTCGAGCGTCGACGCGTTGGATGTTCAGCTGTGCGGTGGGAGAGGTCATGGAGTTGCGTCGATGGGGTCACGTAATGAACGGTAAGATGACATGATAGATGCCAGCCCAGGTCTTTCGTAGGCCGGAACAAGCGAAGCGCAGTTCAGGTAATCTAACCTCGTGCAATGCAATTGCCTGAACGGCGCTTCGCTTGTTCTGGCCTGCGTTAGCGTCGCACCGCTCGTTAGCAACAAATCCCGCAAAACCATGATTGACCTTCGCAGCGACACCGTCACTCTGCCGACCCCGGAAATGCGTCAGGCCATTGCAAACGCCCTTCTTGGTGACGCGGTCATTGACGTCGATCCGACCGTGGAAAAGCTGGAACAGCGAACGGCGGAGATTCTCGGCAAAGAAGCAGCCGTTTTCATGCCCAGTGGTAGTATGACCAACCAAGTGGCCCTCCGGGTTCACTGTCCGCGAGGCAGCGAATTCATTTGCGAATCAGATTGTCATATTTATCACTACGAACAGGGAGCCTTCGCTGGCCTGAGCGGGTTGGTCGCCAAGACAATCGCGGGCGACCAGGGCGTCCTTCGCGTCGAGCATCTGCGTGGAGCGATCAATCCAAACGATGACCATCATGTGCGAACCCAATTGCTGTGCTTGGAGAATACGCACAACCGTTGGGGCGGCCGGATTATGCCGCAAGACGACGTCGTAGAGGCATGCTGGTGGGCGGCCGGCCAAGGCTTGAAAACTCACCTGGATGGAGCTCGATTGTGGAACGCGGCAATCGCGACGGGAAAAAGCGAAGCGGAGTTGTGCGAGCCTTTTGATTCGGTCAGCGTTTGCTTTAGCAAAGGTTTGGGAGCACCAGTTGGATCGGCGTTGGCGGGGGAAGAAAAATTTGTGCGAGAAGCACGTCGAGCGAGGAAGTTGTTCGGTGGCGCGATGCGGCAGGCTGGAATCATCGCTGCGGGAGCGTTGCACGCATTGGATCATCATCGCGATCGATTATCGACGGATCACGACCACGCCAAAATGCTCGGCGATGCGGCGAGATCATGCGGCGCATTTAGCGTTCGCGGTGGAGACGTTCATACCAATATCGTTGCGATCGATATTGATCCAGATTGGGGCAATGGTGACATGCTTCAAAAACACTTGGCTGATCACGGCGTCAATTGCTTTACGATCGGTCCGCAATCGATTCGCTTGGTCACGCATTTGAGTGTGTCGTCGCAGCAGATTGAAACTGCTTGCGATGTGTTGAAGTCTGCGGGCGCGTGATGGACATTCGATCCAATCGATGGGGGAATGTTGCGTCGGCGGTGGCCGTGTTTGTCATTGCTGTCGCGGTGCGTTTGCCGTCCTGTTACGAGAGTTTTTGGGTCGATGAATTGCACTCGGCATGGTGCGTTTGGGATTCGCTAGCTGAGGTTGCACCAAGAGCAAAGCTCGGCAACCAGTCACCGTTCTACTTTGTTGGGTTGTGGTTTTGGAAACAGATACTTGGTGGCGGTGAAGTCGCGATGCGTTTGTCCAGCGTCTTGTTTACCTCGGCCGCAGCAGTCGTGATGTCATTGGGGGTGAATCGGTGGACGGGCAGTCGAATTGGCGGAGTCGCTGCTGGGTTGGTGATGGCGCTGGAATCCAATGCGATCTTTTTTGGGACGGAACTACGTCCCTATGCTGTTGTCATTCTTTGCGCCTCGATTGCGACGATCTGTTTCGTCGACTTGCTTGCGCCGGAATCGTCACAGCGTGCTTGGAATCTTCTCGGGTGTAGCATCTTGGTTTCCCTGGCAGCACAGCCGACTTCCTTGGCAGCCTTGGTTTGGTTTCCGGTTTTAGTTGGCTTGAAACGTTTGCGTGAGCGGCGAATAAAACCGCGTTTTATTGTGTCGAACTTGGTCATGGTGAGTGCATTGGCGATCGTCGCATGGGCACTTTGGACGACGACGTTGGGCAAATCTTGGCAATCACGCGGCAATTGGTCGACGTTCGCGGTGGCACCAGCATTTATTCACGCGATTGCAATTTGGGATTGGACTTGGTTATGGGCGTTGCCATTGGTGGTGAGTTTGTTCGTGCCGGGCAAACGTTCGACATTGGTGTGCATCGCCTTGGTCGTGGTGAGTGTAGTCGGCATGTTTTGGATTGCTTCCCGTTTGGATTGGGTGCATCTGTGGCACCGGCGATATATGGTTTCCCTATTGCCAATGTTTGCGTTGTTGGTTGGTGGAGCGATGGGGCATTGTCGCCGCACGCTCTGCGGACGATTGCCAGTGAGTGTTTTATTGATGGCTAGCCTGGTAACCGGATTGACCGTGTCGCAGGGTGTTTTGCAGACCCTTTGTACTCGCCCCAACTTGCTGGCCTATCGCGGCGAAAACTGGCGATCGGCGGTCGGTTGGGTGCATGCCGAGAAAGACAAAGGAGACCAGATTTGGTTGGATCCGGGATTGATTGAGTCGGGGATTTTGGTGCAAAGCCCGCCGACCAAGCCAGAACCCACGATCGATGACTTGATCTATTTACGCTATCCCGTTAGCGGGCCCTACGGTTTGCAGAATGTCCGGTTGATGCCGCCCATTGCCGGGTCAGCATCCGCCGGCGAAAGCTTTGTTGATGAACAAAATTTGGATGCGACACAGGAAGGTTCGTTGTGGATCATCAGCAGGGCGTCGTACGATGATGCTTTGCAATTCGCTTCTAAGGTGAAGCTGAAAGACCTTTCGAGACGTTTTGGAGATAAAAGTCCAAACGTCCGTTCCTTCGGTGGAGTTAGCGTGATCCGACTAGAGACGACTGAGTTGTTTACAGAATGATGTGAACATAATAATTCATGAGTCTCCCTATTCAGCAGTTCAGTTCAGCGGTTCAGGCAAACGCGGTAAAGATATCGCTGAGATTATTCTGTTCTCATTATTCTGTTCTCATATTGTGTCAGTCATTGCCTCGCCCAATCGCGTGCTATGT
>CAYVAN010000061.1:0-15243 GCA_964449225.1 uncultured Rhodopirellula sp. | reverse complement strand
ATTATTCTGTTCTCATATTGTGTCAGTCATTGCCTCGCCCAATCGCGTGCTATGTGATCCACCGCCGAGTCAGGCGACCATGGCGGATTTGATTCGAGTGAACGAGGCGGAAGGTCGCTTGTGCGAACTTGTTGACGGCACTTTGGTGGAGAAAGCCAAGGGATGGGAGGAGTCGTGGTTGGCGAGTGCCCTTGGGCATTTTTTGACGAGCTTTTTGGACGGCTCGATCGTCAGCGGCCTGGAAATGATTCTGATGTTGAAAATGCCTAGCAAACGCGCGAAGTTGTGCCTCCCATTTGCTACCGGTCTAAACTAAGGAAACATCATCTGCTTAGTAGGATCCATGAACGCCATTCTAAATCAATCTATTTGCCTGATTGCCCTGTGCTATGTGCTAGGCGTTGGGGTGCTGGGCATTGGGGTGCTGGGCGGTGGGGCCGCGATCGCTGAAGTTGGAACAGCGGCCTCAGAAAATTTCGCTGATGATGATCGTGAAGCGGCAGTTCGTGGGTATCGTTTGCTGACCGAAAAACCGGTACTGACCAGCGATTTTACTCAGGAGATCCTCGACCAGGTTTGGAAGTCGTGGCCGGAACCGCTGCGGAGTCGTGCGGAGGATGCGACACTGAAGGAGCGGCGTGCGATGGTGTTTGAGCGTTACGGCTTGACGACGCGGCCCGATGATGACTCCGGCAAACCGCTGCAGTACGTCGTTGATGATGCTGGCAAATGGACAATGAACTGTTTTTCATGCCACGGCGGCAGCGTTTACGGTAGGCCGACACCCGGTGCACCCAACAACCGGTACGCCTTGCAGACGTTGACCGAAGAAGTTCGGGCGACGAAGTTCAAGTTGGGGAAGCCGTTCTCACGAATGGACATGGGAGCGCTATTCATACCGCTTGGGACCACGCACGGGACCACCAATGCTGTTGTCTTTGGGATGGGATTGATGAGCAGTCGGGATGCCGATTTAAATCTGATCGACACGCCACCGACGGCTTTTACCCACCACGACATGGATGCGCCGCCGTGGTGGACGTTCCACAAACGACCTTACATTTACATCGATGGCTTTGCCCAAAAAGGACATCGGGGATTGATGCAGTTCACATTGATTCCTGAAAACAAACGCGATTTTTATCTTGAAAACGAAGATGGGTTTCGTGATGTCTATGCGTATCTGTCGTCGCTGCGACCGCCAAAGTATGAAGGTCCGGTGGACGTAAAACTTGCGGGGCAGGGCAGGGTGGTGTTCGACGATCACTGTGCAAGTTGCCACGGCACTTATGGCGACGACTGGACTTACCCCAACCGACGCATCCCGATCGACGAGATCGGTACCGATCCGGTTCGTTTGACAGCGTTGCCCGTCGAAGGGCGACGGAGGTATGCCGAAAGTTGGTTTGCCCATGGCGGAGAAGAAGACGAGCAGGACACCGTAACGGCCCCAGAGGGTTACGTTGCCCCGCCACTTGATGGCATTTGGGCGTCGGCACCCTATTTTCACAACGGTAGCGTGCCCACGCTGTGGCATGTTCTGCACCCATCCCAGCGACCAACGGTCTGGATACGAACGGCCGAGGAAATGGACCAACAACGTGTGGGATTGCAAATCAAATCAGTTCTGAAAGTGCCTGTCACCGAGCCCGACGTGGCCATTCGACGCAGCCATTTTGACACTCGCAGGTTCGGGAAAAGCAATTCGGGGCATGATTACCCCGACCGGTTGAGCGAGGCTGAGAAAACAGCGGTCTTGGAATACTTGAAGACGCTTTGAAGCGGGATCTACTCATCTTTCACATCTAGGCTTATAGTCTGGTCTACCAATTTATCGTCGTCGGAGCTCTGTTGATCTATGTCCCAAACTCAAATTCTTGCCGCCCGTGCTGGCGAAATCACTCCTGAAATGGAGTTCGTTGCCAAGCGAGAAGACCTAGCACCCGAATTGATTCGTGATGAAGTCGCGATTGGTCGCATGGTCATTCCGGCGAACACGGTTCACGCTGCCGGTGCCTTGGAGCCGATGGCAATCGGAATTGCGGCAAAGTGCAAGATCAACGCCAACATCGGCAACTCGGCTGTTACCAGCAACGTTGGCGAGGAGTTGGACAAGTTGCACACCGCAGTCCATTTTGGGGCTGACACGGTGATGGATTTGTCGACTGGCAAAGACATCGACAACATCCGTCGCAAAATCATCGACAAGTCACCTGTGCCAATTGGCACTGTGCCGATTTATCAGATGCTCGAAGAGCTTGGTGGAAACATCGAAGACATGACGGCCCAGCACTTTCTTGACATGTGCGAGCATCAAGCCAAGCAGGGCGTCGATTACATGACGGTCCACTGCGGCGTCAAACTAGAACACCTTCACCTCAGTACGAGCCGTGTCACGGGCATCGTCAGTCGCGGTGGATCATTGATCGCTAAATGGATGATGGTCCACAAGAAACAGAACCCGCTTTATGATTGCTTTGACGATCTTTGCGATATCTTTCGTCAATACGACGTGACTTGGTCGCTGGGCGATGGCATGCGACCTGGTTCGATTGCCGATGCGTCGGACGACGCCCAGTTTGCCGAACTAGAAGTTCTGGGCGAATTGACTAAGCGTGGCCAAGAACTTGGAACTCAGGTGATGGTCGAAGGCCCCGGTCACATTCCGATGCACCAAATTCAAATGAACATTGAAAAGCAGATCGAAATCTGCAACGGTGCTCCGTTTTATGTTCTTGGACCATTGGTCACCGACATCGCACCTGGATATGACCACATCACATCGGGCATCGGTGCCGCAATGGCAGGTTGGCACGGTGCGGCGATGCTGTGCTACGTTACGCCGAAAGAGCACCTTGGTTTGCCCAACGAAGAAGACGTCAAGCAGGGCGTGATCGCCTACAAGATTGCTGCTCATGCGGCTGATGTTGCACGCGGACGCAAGGGTGCCCAGGATCGTGATGACGCGCTTTCCAAGGCGCGGTTTGAGTTCGATTGGAAGGAACAGTTTCGTTTATCTCTCGATCCAGAAACAGCACAACGTTACCACGACGAAACGCTGCCACAGGATACCTTCAAGAGCGCGCATTTCTGCAGCATGTGTGGACCGAAGTACTGCTCGATGAAGATCACGCAAGAGATCCGCGACATGGCGGCGTCGGATGAATTGGTCGAAATTCAGAAGTAACACAGCGTAGGCGAGTTTGTCGCAAACTCGGCTAAACTTGATCAGTAACGAATAGCTCGCGAAACAATTCGCGGGCTATTTTTATTTGTTGCTTCCCATGACCAGTCCTGTGCCACGAAGACGCCAGAGGAAAAACGCAGACCCCAATGCCATCAGGATCGCGCTCACGTAGAAGATGTTTTGAGGTTGATTGCCAAAGGCAGGGCGGATCACGCGGTAGAAGATTGCCGCAATCGTCATAAAAGCGAACGAAACCGCGTTGGCGGTCCCCAGGAATCGGCCTCGTTCATCGTCTGGCGACATTTTCTGTAACAAAGCTTGTAGCGGAATGATGTAGAACCCAGCGAAGAATCCAGCACCCAGGATGAAGAACGAGACGTTACTTAGTGCCACTTGAAGCATCGGGCCAGCGTCAGGCATCCACGGTGGAACTGCGGCTAGCAGGGTGAAGAACAAGATCAGTCCAAACGCACCAATGGGAATCAGTTTCGGTTGAATTTGGTTACCCGAGATAAGCCCCGCCACGGCGCAACCAATTCCGATCGCGACACCCAGCACTCCCATCAACACGCTCGCCTCGGCGCGATTGATTCCCAGCACCACCGTGTATTCAGGCAAGATGAATAGGGCAACGCCTGCCAGCAAGTAGAAGTAGCCCCAGGCCATCATGACCATCAACAGACGAGTTTTAGACATTTCGACGACGGTGTCGATGTAGGTGCGAAGCGGGTTGAGTTGGTATTGAAGGTTTCGATCACCGGGACTCAGTGGCGTCAAAAACAGGGAAGCGATGAACCCTCCTACTGCAATCACAAACAGCGTGATGATGGGCAGCCAAATCATGCCGGCATCACCGTTTTGGGGCGAATAGAGATCGCTAACGACGCCGGAGACTAGCGTTCCGCCAATGACCGCAATGTTGGTCATCATGTTGATCGTACCGTTTGCCTTGGACAGCAACGAATCGTCAACAAGTTCTGGAATCATGCCGTATTTGGCTGGACCAAAGAAGGAGCTCTGGCACATCAGCAGCGAAAGAGCTGCCAACGTGATCCATAGGTTTCCAAGCCAAAAACCCAGCCCTGCCAGCATCACAATTGGGATCTCGATGGCCTTGACCCAAACCGTAACCTTTTTCTTTGAGTAGCGGTCGGCAAGTTGTCCCGCGTAGCCCGACAGGATAATGAACGGAATCGTAAAGCAGACGCCCACGATACCTTGCCCTCCGCTACCGAGCCGGCCTGCCCAGGCACCATCGATGACCATGAACGTTAAAACGCCTTTCAAGACATTGTCATTCATCGCCCCAAAGAACTGAGTCGCGATGAGGCTAAGAAACCCGCGTTGGAACAAGCTGCCGTTCAAGGGGAGATTCCGTGTTTCAAGTGTGCTGGAAGACGCCCCTGACTGTAGCAGATTACGGTTTATGAACGATACTTCGCTATTGCTTCGGGCAGCGGGTATCCGGTGACATCACGGTCGCCTTCGGTTGCACCGATCTGCAAAAGTCTGGCGTAACCGCGCGTCACCAATTCGGTTCGTTCCCTAACGTAATCCGGGTCGAGATGCTGTTTGCCAAAGTCACCTTCAACGATGACTGGTTCAAAATCATCATACTCGATGAACTGTGTCAGCACTGGATTGCAACGCAGGTGGCGTTCGGCCGTCGTGTGTAGCACTTCGGGATCCAGTTCGCCGATGACGTAGCGGAGGTACATGTCGCTATCGACGATTGACGTGACATCGTTGCCGCAAACGTCGCATAGGTAGCCTTCGTCACACTTAGCCATCCCTTTATCGCACCTCGCATGATTGGTGTGGCATCGGCTTCCAGCCTATGTTTGAGACCAACACAGGCTGGAAGCCTATGCCACTTTGCTTACCGTCCAAGGCTTACCGTCCAAGGCTTACAGTCCAAGCACATCGAACATATTGTAAAGGCCTGACGGTTTGTCCTGTAACCACTTCGCTGCGACGATTGCACCTGCGGCATAGCAATCGCGATTACTGGCGGCGACATTCAGTTCGATCCGTTCGCCCATCATCCCGAACACGATCGTGTGTTCGCCCGGATTATCGCCAACGCGGATTGCATGGTATCCGATTTCGTTACGAGTTCGCTGGCCCGTTTCACCTTCACGTCCGTGAATGTGATTCACTTCGCCATCCATTTTTTCAGCGATCAATTCCCCAAACTTGATTGCCGTGCCGCTGGGGGCATCGGCCTTGAACCGGTGATGACGTTCAAGGATTTCGATGTCCAATCCACCGGGAACGTCTTTGAGGGTTTCCGTGATCTGCTGCGTCAACTTCATCGACAGATTAACGGCCATCGACATGCTGGGTGCGAAAACGATCGGAATCGATTTGGAAGCTTCTTGCAATGACTGCTTTTGAATTTCGGTCAATCCGGTGGTCGCCATCACCAGCGGGACTTTGGCCGCAACGCAGTTGGCGATACAGCCATCGACAGCGATGGGCAGTGAAAAGTCGATCACGACGCTGGCGTAGTTGGGCCAAGCATCGCTTAGCAACACATCCAATGCAGAAATGCCTGCGATCAGCCCGGCATCATTGCCAAGCAAGCGATTCTCTGAATGCTCAATTGCAGCCACGATTTCGACATCGTTATCTTCCGCCGCAAGTGCGACGACTCGCTGACCCATTCGTCCAGCCGCTCCGTGAACGGCAAGTTGTATTTGATTACTCATGCCGCGGATTCTAGCAGGTAACGAATGCTAGGGGCATTGGTTGCCCTGAGATGATTCCAAGGGCTACGAATACAACTGAATGGCTTTGATGATGTCGTCCAGTTCATTGGGTACAGCAACCGCTCGGTTGGCATGGCTAGCCTTGGTGACGCCTCGGCTGCCGAGCGTTTTGTTGAATACGTCTTGGTCAGACGTATGGTAGGCGACCGTAGCGGATGGGTCTTTCAGTTCATGACCGGTCAAGATGCAAACAACACGGTCGCTTGGTGCGATGACGCCTTCGCGACGAAGCAACTTGGCACCGGCGACACTGGCTCCCGATGCGGGCTCACATCCAAAACCGCCTTCGCCCACCTTGGCTTTGGCATCCAGGATGGCCTGATCGGGAACCTGTCGGACAACACCATCCATAAAATCAAGTGCTCGCAGGCACTTCTTCAAATTTACTGGACGATTGATTTCGATTGCCGATGCGATCGTGTCAGCACGAATGTGTTCACGATCCATTTTGTCGTTGTAATCAACGATTGGGTCCATCACGACTCGTCCTGCATTCCAGCGCACGCCGCGACGTTCGTAAAGCTCGTATAACGTGTCGGCACCACCGGCATTGATCACTGCAAGTCGAGGTACTTTGTCGATCAGTCCGTGTTGCTTCAGTTCCATGAATGCCTTGGCGAACGAGCTGCTGTTACCAAGGTTCCCGCCCGGCACAACAATCCAATCGGGAATTTCCCATCCGAGTGATTCCAGCACGCGAAACATGATCGTCTTTTGGCCTTCCAGGCGGAATGGATTAACGCTGTTGACCAAGTAGATGCCAAGTTCACTTGCGACTTCACGGACCCGCAGCATCGCGTCATCGAAGTCACCCGCGATCTGAACGGTCAATGCTCCGTAATCGAGAGCTTGGGAAAGTTTGCCGTAGCTGATTTTCCCGCTGCCGATGAAAATCACAGCCTTCATCAAGCGGGTGGCACTGCAGTACAGCGCGAGGCTGGCGGAGGTGTTACCAGTTGATGCGCACGCGGCACGTTCGGCACCCATGATGCTGGCGTGGGTCACCGCGGCGCACATGCCATTGTCTTTGAAGCTGCCCGAAGGATTCATACCTTCGTATTGCAGGTGCAGCTGCCCTTGATTCATACCGACGTAGTCACCGACTCGGTCGGTTTGTTGCAGCAGCGTTTGACCTTCACCGACGGTCACCAATTTGTCTTGCGGCGCGAACGGCAGCAATTCGTGAAAACGCCAGACGCCGGAAAACCGAACCGGGTTGGTTCGTTCGGACCAGAATTGCTCGAAATCGCTCAGTTTGTTCGGTACCGCAGCACGATCCCAGTCGTATGCGATGTCCAGCAGGTCGCCGCACTTATCACAGCTGGTGCGAATGGTGTGGGCATCATAGGTTGCCTTGCAATCAGCGTTGATGCATTGCTGGAAGGCCAGGTCTGTTTGTTGGGCGTTGTGTGCTTGAGCGGTTTTTAACATAGCTGGATTCGCGGTTTTGTTCGCTGAAAGGTGTTTTCGGCCAATTCTAGTTCGTTTGCAAATGAATCCTTCGCAACAAACCAGCCAGGGCGAGGCACTAGATTAGATCGGCATGTCAGTCGTGTCGCTAGATTCTGGTCCGACGAATCCTTGAAAATCTAACGATCTGTCTCGCGGCAAGGGTTGAAACACCAACAAAAAGTTGTTTTTGCCTTCTGTATTGGATCGCGTTGACCGAAGTTGGCCTTGGGAAGACAATTGCGGTAATACTATTCAAATAGGCCTAGAACCGAATGGCTCCGAAGGCGCCCGCCCCAAACGTCCCTCCCCATTTTATTGCTAATTGACCGCATGAGCACCGCACCCCTTTCCGATCAAGCTACGGCCCTGGTGCCCGATACAAACGGGAGATTTGGCGATTTTGGCGGGCGGTTTGTCCCTGAAACGCTCACCAAGGCCCTCGATCAGCTATCGTCCGAGTACGAGCTTGCCAAAAACGACCCGGTTTTTCAGGCTCAACTGAGTGAGTTGCTCCGAACCTTTGTCGGTCGATCCAACCCGCTCTACCACGCCAAGAGGCTCTCAGGCGATGTCGGAGGCGCCCAGATTTGGTTCAAGCGAGAAGATTTGAACCACACCGGCGCTCATAAGATCAATAATACGCTCGGCCAAGCTCTGCTGACTCTGCGAATGGGCAAAACCCGAGTCATCGCAGAAACTGGGGCGGGCCAACATGGCGTCGCTTCGGCAACCGCCTGTGCCCACTTCGGTTTGCCCTGCACGGTCTATATGGGGGCCGAAGACATCCGCCGCCAAAAACCCAACGTGTTCAGCATGAAGCTGATGGGAGCCGAAATTCGCAGCGTCGAAAGTGGGTCGAAGACGCTTCGTGATGCGGTCAACGAAGCGATGCGAGATTGGATGTCGTCGGTTGAAGACACCCACTACATCATCGGCAGTGTCATTGGGCCGCACCCGTTCCCCATGATGGTGCGAGACTTCCAAGCGGTCATCGGTCGCGAAACCAAACAGCAATCGATGGAATCTTTCGATCGGTTGCCTGATTGCGTCGTTGCATGCGTCGGTGGTGGTTCCAACGCTGCGGGAATGTTCTTTCCGTTTGTTGAAGACAGCGAAGTACGTTTGGTCGGTGTCGAAGCGGGCGGTCGGGGGAGTCAAGCGGGCGACCATGCATCGCCGCTAACGTTTGGTAGCCCCGGAGTCTTGCATGGAAGTTACAGCTACGTGATGCAAGACGATGACGGTCAGACCTGCGACGTTCATTCAATGAGTGCTGGACTGGATTATCCAGGCGTTGGTCCCGAACACAGTTATTGGAAAGACACCGGGCGAGTCGACTACATCGAATGTGGGGATGATGCGGCGATGAAGGCGTTTGACAGACTCGCGAAAACCGAAGGCATCATTGCGGCGCTTGAAACTTCCCATGCGATTGCCAAGGCAATCGAAATCGCCGCCGAAATGTCACCAAAGCAACACCTCGTCGTTTGCTTGTCTGGTCGTGGGGATAAAGACGCGATGGAAATAGCTCGCATCCGTGGAGAAAATTGGTAAACCGATGACAAAGCTCACTTGGCTTTCACACGCAACATGGCTGATCGAAACGGAGCAGCATCGCGTCTTGCTGGATCCGTTCTTCACCGATAATCCAGCCGCAAAGGTTTCAGCGGATGACTTCACGGAGAATGTGTCGCACATTTTGGTCTCGCATGGACACTTTGATCATGTCGCCGATGTCGATGTGATCGCAAAGCGGTGCGGATCAAACGTGGTCGCTAATTTTGAGGTCGCGAGTTGGTTTGGCGAGAAAGGTGTTGAGAGTACGACGCCGATGAACTTTGGCGGACAAATTGATCTGCCGTTTGGCAAAGTAAAAATGGTCCCAGCGGTCCACAGCAGCGGCATGCCCGATGGCAAGGACGGCGGGAACCCGGCCGGCTTTGTCTTGACGATCAATGGCAAGCGAATTTACTTTGCCTGCGACACAGCATACTTCGGTGATATGAAGTTCTACGCTGCGAACGTTGACGTCGCGGTCTTGCCCATCGGCGATCAGTTTACCATGGGAGTCGATGATTCGATCGAAGTCGTTAAGTTAATCCAGCCCAAGATGGTGCTGCCGACGCACTACGGAACGTGGCCACCGATCCAGCAGGATGCAAACGCCTGGGCGAAGCGAGTGAAAGACGCGGGCAGCGATGCGAAAGTGTTGGCGGTCGGCGAGAGCATTCAAATCGTTTAGCCGCGTGCCCATCGGGCCGCGCACTCTTGCCAGCGTCGTCTTCTTGCCAGCGTCGCCGCGCGGCCCGATGGGCACGCGGCTTAACGAAGTTTGGTCGCGTCATTGCACTGGCTTCACCATCACATCATCGCCTTCAACTTTGACCTCAAACGAATCGACTTTGACGCTCGGGTTGTCTTCCCAGGTTCCGTCTTTGATACAGAATCGCCAGGCGTGCCACGGGCAGGTCACGCTGTTGTCTTCCACGTGTCCCTCGGCGAGCGAGGCCCCCATGTGGGGGCACAGGTCGTCGATCGCATACCATTGGTCGCCTTTGCGGAAAACAGCCACCATGCGACCGCCAACCGGGAAGGCCCGACCCTGATTGTCCTCGAAATCGCTAACCTTACCTACTGCTTCAAAGTCGCTCACGCGTTTGTTGCCTTTTATTGATTTGTCTTGTGTCGGTCGCCCACTCACGACACAATTTAGCAAGACAGCTAGAGATCTGCACCGCACGGAAACAGAGAAACATGATTAACCATCAGCGACGACAACTGCTGGAATCCCGGGTTTGGCCGCGGGTTCAAACTCCTGCTCAATATGTCGGCGGTGAACGAAACATCGTTGTCAAAGACCACTCCAAAATGCGTGGCACGGTTTGCCTGGGTTTTCCAGATGCCTATACGATCGGGATGAGCCATCATGGGCTGCAGGTGTTGTACTCTCTGATGAATCGGCGTTCTGATTGGGCGGCCGAACGCGTGTTCTGCCCTTGGCCCGACATGGAAGAACAGTTGCGAAAGCATGACATTCCGCTTTATGGGTTAGAAACTTTCACGGCGCTTTCTGATTTTGATGTTGTTGGATTAAGCCTCCAGTACGAAATTAGCTCACCCAATGTGCTAACGATGATCGATTTGGGTGGCATCCCGCTGTACAGCGTCGATCGCACAATGGCCGATCCATTGATGCTGGCCGGTGGACCTTGCACGCAAAACCCCGAACCGATGGCGGACTACTTTGACGTCATGATCATTGGCGACGGCGAACCAGCATTACCGATGGTTTGTGATTTGTGGATTGAATTGAAAGAGCGTTACGCTGGCGAGGACGGTTCGTTCGCAAGCGGTGCCGAAGGCCAAAAGCAACGCGAGGAAGCGCTGGCGGAAATCGCAATGAAGCTGGATTGCGCTTACGTTCCTCGGTTTTATCAACCTGAATACAAAGACGGGCGGATCGCCGCGATCAATCGAACTCGCAATGATGTTCCCGAAACGATCGCGCCGAGCACCATTAGCGACCTGGACGCGATGCCGATGCCCACGTCACCGATCGTTCCCTACATCGAAACCGTCCACGACCGAATCGCGGTCGAGATCATGCGAGGGTGTCCGCACCTTTGCAGGTTTTGCCAAAGTACCGCCATCAAACGTCCGCTGCGAGTTCGCGAGGTTGAAACCATTGTCGATGCTGCCTGGGAAAGTTATCAAAATACTGGCTACAACGAGATCAGTATTTTGTCTCTTTCCAGCAGTGACTATCCACACTTTGAACCGCTGGTGATGAGACTGCACGAGGTTTTTCGGCCGCTAGGCGTCAATATCAGCGTGCCCAGTTTGCGAGTCAACGATCAGCTTAAATCAGTGCCGATTTTGTTGGGCAGTGATCGTCGTCGAAGTATGACGTTGGCCCCCGAAGTCGCTCGCGATGACATGCGAGAACAAATCCGTAAGAAGATTAAGAACAGCGACTTAATCGATGGATGCCGAGTGGCGTTCAATAACGGATTCGAAAGCGTCAAGCTTTACTTCATGTGCGGCTTGCCAGGCGAACGCCCCGTTGATTTAGAAGGCATTGTTGAACTTGCCGAGACGATCGCGACCGTTGGGAAAGAGGAAACAGGGCGTTACGCCCGAGTGACCGCCAGCGTGTCCAACTTTGTTCCCAAGTCTCACACGCCGTACCAGTGGAACGGGATGCAGCGACGTGAGTATTTCAAATGGGCACACCGTTACATGCGAAGTCGTTGCCGAATTCGCAGCGTCACCGTGAAGTGTCACGATATCGAAACCAGCCTGCTAGAAGGTGTGCTCAGTCGCGGTGACCGCCGGACTGGTAAGGCGATCGAGGCCGCTTGGCGAAACGGAGCAAGGATGGACGGATGGACCGAATACATGGACCCGCAGCGATGGTGGGATGCCCTGGCCAGTGCCGACGTCGATATCGATAAGACGGTCCACGATAAATACGAGATGATGGACAAGTTGCCCTGGGATCACGTTAACGTGAAATTTGGCCGACCCTATTTGGAAAAAGAACAGGGCAGGGCGACCGTGCAATTAGCCGCAATGGCGGATGCGACCTAGGTTTTGGCATTGATCAGTGTAGGACAATTGTCCCAATTGTCTTGCAGCCATCCGAGAAGCATCGAGTCCGAAGGTCAGTTTTTAAAACTGATTTGCCCTGGCGTACCCCATTATTCTTGTTGTGGCAGATTGCCGAATCAGTGTAAAATCGAAGCATGAAAGCAAGAAACAAATCCTCCAAACGACTCTCTACGATTCCCGCAATCATTGCGGGTTTGGTGATCGTTTGCTGGCCCGCGTTTGCCAGTGCGGTTTGTTGCTGTGTGCCCAATGGCGGTGTTTCCATCTCCGAATCGGTCACGCAACCTGCCTGCCCGCATTGTCTTCCGCAAACGAAGGCACACACACCTGATTCACCGTCGCAGCCTTGCGGTTGTGGTGTTGGATGCCGCAGCAATTTCGCCGCGACAATGCCGCCGGTGACTCAAGCGGATCCCGGTTTTTCTAAATCACTCTCGCTGATCGCGGTATTAGACGAGTTCCCTCGCGGAAGACTCGTTTCTTCAGAAATCGCCATCGACGTCGATCCGTATTTCCTGCTGGCGCAGGCCCGCTGCGCCCGGATTTGCTGTTGGTTGAAATAGGAAGTCAGTGCGAATCACGACTTTTGATTTAACAACAGTTTCAAAAATCTCTGAGGAAATTTCTATGTTTCGAATGTTACTTGTCGCCTATGTGGCGATCCCGTTTTTAGCCGCAGCAACGTTTACAGCTTCGCCAGCCATCAGTGGCAACCTGCTGTCATGCCCATGTGGTCAATGCGAAGAAGGTTGTGGATGTTGCGCCGGTGACACATGCACCTGTGCTGATTGCGTCTGCGAAAGTTGTGGCTGCGAAGGTTCAACTTCGTTGACATCGCTAAGAGCCGATGGCGAAAAGTCATCATGTTGTGCTGCCGGTTCTTGCACAGCAACGATGCCGCCATCGACACTGGTTTCATCGCAAAGCGATTGCAACTGTGCTGACTGCCCAGAAGGATGCGAAGGCTGCAAGGATTGCACCGAAGACGAATGCGTTTGCACCGAATGCGATGACGAAAAGTAGTCAACGGATCGTTTGAATACTGAATTTGAATCCTCGCCCGCGGCACTGCTTGTGGGCGAGGGTTTTTTATGTCTTAGCAGTCGCTGGCAGGATTATCAGGCAGGATCAGCTGCACAGGCTCCTCAGGGCGATTGAAATGGTTCGATATGAACGTGGACATCTCGCACTCTTGGCATCTCCGCCAGCAGTCGATCTTTGACTCGGTGTCCGATGCGGTGGCCAGTTGCGACGCTTAGATTTCCATCGACTTCGATGTGGATTTCGGCAAAGTATTCGAGGCCGCTTTTGCGGATGCGCAGTTTTTCGACGTCTTGAACTTGATCGACGCTGCTGGCGATTTGCCTAGCCAGATTGATCATTGCGGTATCGGCCTGCTGGTCCATCAGTTCACGCGCCGCATGTGAAAAGATTCGTATGCCAGTAAAAACCAGAACACCACAAACACAGATTGCTGCGATGGGATCCACCCAAGGTGCCAGCGGTCCGAGCAAAGGTGCTGACAACAACGATACTGCCACTAGACCTGAACCAATTGCGTCACTGCGGTGGTCCCATGCTGCTGCTTTCAACGCGGTCGAATCCAGCTTGCCAGCGACCCGGCGGGTGTATCGAAAGATGATTTCTTTGGTGATCCCGCAAGCTGCTGCGATCAAACCGGCAATTTTTCCGGGCACCACCAGAGCTTCACCGAACCGCTTGAACGTTTCAATTGCCAGGATGGCTGCACTGAATGCGACCAGTAAAGAAATGCAAAGCCCGGCAATCGATTCCGCTTTGGTATGGCCATACGGATGGTCGTCATCCGCTTCGATTTGGGCGACCCCTAGGGCTCCGCGAACGGCCAATGCGCTGGCGACATCACCGATCGAATTGACGGCGTCGGCGATTAATGCCGACGAACCGGCTATGATTCCACCCGCCAATTTGGCCGCCATTAGCACCAAATTGACCCCCAGCCCCCAAACTGCCGCTCGGCTGGCATCGACGTAGACCCGTTGGCGGTGGTCGATGGACGCCTGATCGCGGAGTGTTGTTTTTGACAAGGGATTTTGCGATGGACGAGGAATTCGAGGCGTCCCTTGTGTGAAAGGGGCGTTTCACCGTACACTTCGGCCCCCCGCGAGTGCAAGTTGTCGCTTTTGACGGGAGTGTCCCTAAGCGGTTGCTGTACAGTGTCTCCTGTTTTAAGCGAGCCAACGCCAGCCTCCGCGAAATTTTAACGAAGTGAGAATTGTGCCATGAAAGAAGGCATTCACCCGAAGTATCAAGACACCGCCGTGACCTGCGGTTGTGGAAACACCTTTCAAACCCGCAGCGTTAAAGAAGAGCTGCGGATCGATATTTGTAGCGAGTGTCACCCGTTCTATACGGGCAAGCTGAAGTTTGTTGACACTGCTGGCCGAATCGATAAGTTCCAGAAGAAGTTCGCAGCCGGTACCTACGGTTCACTCGCAACAAAGAAAAAGAAAAAGTAGCTTTTTCAGCGACAAATTTTCGAGCAGCCGCACGGTTCATCTAATGAGAATCGATGCGGCTGTTTTCGTGAACCCGATCAGCCCTACCCCAAACAAAGCCGACTTATGAGCGGAACGATCCGCGACACGCTTGAAGAAAAGTTTGCCCGCTTCACGCAGCTTGAAGCAGATATGTCGAATCCGGAAATTGCCGCCGACGGCGAGCGGATGAGTGCGACTGCGCGTGAACATGGGGGGCTGGCGAAGGTCGCCACGAAGTATCGCGAATTCAAGCGGATGACTGACGAGATCGCCCAGTGCAAAGAGATGGCTGAGGCCGCCGAAGATTCCGATGAGCGAGAAATGGTCGAATTGGAAATGGAAACGCTCAAGGCATCCCGTGAAGAAATCTGGGAAGAACTGCTTTCACTAACCGTTGGCGGTGAAGATTCGCACCGAACAAGATGCGTGATGGAAATCCGTGCTGGTGCCGGTGGTGATGAAGCAGCACTGTTTGCTCGCGATTTGTACGAGATGTATCGTCGCTATGCCGAAGCACGAGGTTGGAAGATTGAACTGATGGATGCCAGTCCAACTGAAATGGGTGGCTTCAAGGAAATCACACTGACGTTCGAGGGCGAAAGCGTCTTCCGTGACCTGCAATACGAATCCGGTGGGCACCGAGTCCAGCGAGTCCCTGAAACGGAAACGCAGGGCCGAGTCCATACGTCGGCAGCAACCGTTG
>CAYVAN010000060.1:13816-22981 GCA_964449225.1 uncultured Rhodopirellula sp. | reverse complement strand
GCAAACAAATATCCTAACCAACGAAACGGTGGGTCTGCGCCGAAGCGGCTTGACCCACCCTACGTTTATACGTTGTGCAACCGCTTAAAACAGAGCCGTCAGAACTTCATCAATGGCTGAGTTGTCCGAATCCGAATCCGAAACCGAGACTTGTGATTCCAACACGATCGAATCAATCACGTCATCGTACTGGCTATCGGAACCAGAAACATCCAGCAGCTTATCAGCAACTTGACGGTCCAGGGTATTAACCTCGGCTGACGTCGTGGAAGCTGATGCGAATCTGCTTTCGACGCCAACTTCGATTCCTGATGCAAAGACTTGTTCCAACACCTGTTCACCCTCGGCTTCAAAACTAAACGGAGTGGTGTTGTTGATTCGTTCCAGTTCGTTAATCACATCCAAGGCGTCACGTACGCTAACGACTTGATCGCCGCTAACGTCGAAGTTTCGGAATTGCCGCTGTACATCAGGAATCCGGGTGATCGCATCATTGACGGATAGGTTTCCACCTTCACGGCCGATGAAATTCACGATCAACAGTGCATCGATTGCTGTGACTAAACCATCAGCGTTAACATCGCTGAACTTATCTGGGTTCTGCAATCGGCTTGCAGCCACCTGGACTCGAGTTGTCGCAACGTTACTTGATCTTCCATCATTGTCAGCGATTCGATACTCAAACGTGTCGACGCCCACGAACCCAGGATTAGGAACGTACTGAACAGTTCCACCTGATTGAGCGACAGCTTCGCCAAACAATGGAGTCCGTACGATCGTGATGGAATCCAGATCCAATGTGCCGTTGGGATCAGAATCATTTTCGGCAACGTCGATGAACACCGATTCATTGACAAATGAAGTTGCGTTGTCATTAACCGCAACCGGGCTGGCGTTCGCCGAAAGCGATATCAGTGATTCTTCGCTACGGAAACCAAAGTTATCCGCGACGGTATAGCGGAATATGTCATCGGAGCTGGAATCATTGAATGGCGTATAGATCAATGTTCCGTCGTCTAAAACATCCAACGAACCAAACGCTGGCAACAGCGTGATTTCGATTGAGGAAGGATCAATGGTTCCGTCAATGTCGAAATCGTTCGCCAATGGCGTAATCACCGTCGTGCCATCGGCATTCAATGTCGGATTGTCGGGCACCAAAACCGGAGCATCGTTGATACCAGAAACGTCAATCGAAACCCGCGAAACGTTACTCACACGGCCGGTCGAATCGATCAACGAATAAGTAAATGAATCCGTCAGGATTTCAGCCGTCGTCCCATCATTCATCAGAGCTTGCAACGTCGGTGACGCGAAGCGGTTGGTGGGATCGTAAGTGATTGTCTGTGTCGCAGCGTCAAATCGAACTTCGGCTCCGCTTGCAGATGAAAATACCGGTGGCAAGTTCAACTCAAGCACTTCGGTTGGATTGGTGACCGTATCAGGATCGCTGGTGTCGGTGATCAGGTCACTTGCCGTCAGCGTTAGGATCGTGTCCTCATTCGTGCCGGTTTCAAACAGCGATGCACGCGGTGCGTCGGGGGCTTCGGTGATCACGATGTTAAACACAAAGACAGTCGAATCATTCCCGCCATTTCCAGTACCGCCGGAATCACGTGCCGTTACCACAATCGGAACCGGTCCGCTGTTGAATGAATTCAAGTTTGGTGCTGTCGTAAATCGCAGGAATCCATCGGCGTCAACACTCGGTTGAACCGAGAACAATTCGGCAAACACGGGGGCGAGCGGCTGTACTTCAAAACTAACCGTTTGGTCCAGTTCATCGGTCGCACCGGATGGCCCAGGACTGATGGGACTGAACTGTTCGATCGAAACGGGCCCTTGATCTTCGGAAACCACCACAGTCGTGTTCAAAATCCCAGCCTGCGGCGGATCATTGACCGCTTCGACCGTGATCGCGATGGTCCGAACGGGTTCGCTTCGGAATTGATCGCCGGTAGGGTCATTGGCTCCGGTCTCGCTGCCGGGGCCGTCGTCTTGCAGGAAGACTTCAAAGAGTGCCGAACCGTTGACCAGCGGCGTTTGCTGGTAATTCAATGACGCTGTGCCAGTGGTCGGATCGATCACGGCAGTGATCGGGCTCGTGAACAGTCCGGTATCCCCGCCAATTTGGTTGAACACAAACTCCAAATTTTGTGCAGGTGTTCCCGGGGTGCCGTTAATTTCATCGACCGCAGTGATTGGACCAGCTTGAATGATCGATGCCCAGTTTGGAATCGACACATCGGTCGGCACGGACTGCTCCGGAGTCGTAACATTGCTTCCGCCGCTAAACAACGGTGCATCGTTGACCGGTGCAACATTGATCGTCACGGTGTTTGACGCAATTCGCGAATCGCTAAAGGCTACTCCATTAGCGTCGACTGATTGCCCATTATCAAACACGCTGTAGATAAAGGTATCGACCCCAACAAAGTTTGGCGGCGGAGTATAAATCAATCGAGGCGACGCGCCCGTGTTGTCAAAGGCAATCGTTCCGCCTTCGGAACTTCGGTTGCTAATCGGCGTTCGCAATTCAACGGTTTGGTTGCCACCTGATTCAGGAGCAATGTCAATCGATTCATCAGTGCGTCCGGTGGACGGTCCGGGCGTGAACACGTCAATCAGACCAGTTTCGGTCGCCGTTCCTTCAACGAGGATGACCGCCTGTTCGTCTTCGTTAATGTTGAACTGCAATGGATCCGCGTTTGCATCGAGTTGCGGTGGATCATTGGTTGGTCGAACGCTGATTGTCATCGTCACGGGGACGGAAGAAATCAAGTCACCGCGAGTAGAGTTTTCCGGACCATCATCATTGAGCGTTACCTCGAAACGGAAGTTGCCAAATACGTCCGCAGCGGGTTGGAATACTAGATCGCCAGTTGATTCGTCAATCTCTGGGTAGAAGCTAAAGAAGTCATCCGCATCGGATTGTGGGAAGTCCAGCGATACTAATGTGAAATCAAGCGACTGTCCCGTTGTCGAACTGACTTCGTCAAACGCAGTGAGGAATGGACCGGCAAAAATGCCCGACGCGTAAGCTTCGATGTCGACCAATTGAGAGTCTTCCTGAACCGATAGTTCAAGCGTCGTTGTTTGGAAGACCGGTCGATCGTTAACCGGGTTGAGCCGCAATTCGACTCGATTCGTGCTGGTTAGCGGCTGGGGAATAATGGTTCCCAGATCTGGATCGAACGTTTCGCCGCCGGTTGGGTTGTCATCCAACACGGTATAGAAGAACGAATCGATGCCGCCGCTACCAAAGTCGGTGTTCAAATCAGTCGGCGGTATGTAATCCAATCCAACAACCACACCGCCTTCGACACGAGGTGTCAGCGTGCCGCCAAGTGCGGTGAAGCCAGCACCACGGTCACTGAACGCTTCGACAAAGTTCAAGACTTGATTGCCCAAGGGATTGCCCGGTGTCACTTCGTCGGCGGGACCGGCTTCAAAAACGCTAAGCAAACCAATTCGATTGAAACCGACCGATGTGCCCGTGTTGAACGGAATGAAGAACGGATCCCCCACCACACCAAGCACGGCAGTATTGTCTTCTTTGAGCGTGTAGGTGATTTCGCCGTTAGCGGCAACGCTGTAGGCATCATCAGGGCTACGCTGAGCGGTCGCGGGAACGCCCAGTGGGTTGCGGATTTGCGGCGCATCGTTCTGTGGACGAACATTCAACGTCACCAAAACCGGCGGGCTTGTCAGCCCTTGATTGTCGGTGGCCGTCAACGTGAATGTAATGACACCGTTTCCATCGGGTACCGTTGCGTACTGCAAGTCGGCGGTTAAATCGCCACCGGTTCCCGGTGTAACGATCTGTAACGAACCAGGGATTAACAAACCAGGCGTTCCACCAATCGACGATATGTCGACGGAGGTCACCGTTTGCGATTGAAGCTCGACAACCTTGTTGGGGTTTCCTGGTAATAGATCCGTGATGAAGTTTTCGATCGTTTGAACATCGCTTGAATTACCTTCACGCAATTCGATTGTTGGATCGACCAACGTGAATGATGGTGGCGTATTGAACGGCAATCCAAAGTCGCTGTCAGAAATCGAAATCTGATAGTCTTCTACCTCACCGCCAATCGCAAATCCGGTCGGTGATAAGTTGCCAGTTTCAGAAACACGGAATCTGGCGAAAGTATCGATCGGCGTTGTCAATCCAGCAGGCGTGTTGACGGCGATAATGTTGTTGCCAGTCGTCACAGGAATCGACGAAGCAATTCTGTCTTGCGGATCGAAACTGCCATCGCCGTTGAAGTCGATCCAGGCGTCCAAGAAACCATTGCCTGTTGCGACAACATTGATTGCTGATGTCGTACCCGAAACAAGGATACCGTCAACATCCTCGGCGCGGACCGTTCCGTCGGCCTGAGGAACGCCAAAGACAAAGTAATCGCGTCCGGTTCGGTTGATGCGACCAATCTGGACGCCATCCTCATCGTCGAATGATTCAAGAGCCACCGTGTCGGTTGCCGAAGTCGCGGCCAACGCGACGCCGCTTTCGTTTTCCGACAAGAACGATTCCAAAACGCTGCCAAATGCCGATGCAACACTATCGACCGTCGATGACGCGTCAAGGTCAACGACTGCTCGACCGATCCCTGTGTTTTGATCCGCTGTTGAAAACTCCACTACGAAACCGCGACCGTCCAAGGTCATGAAGACTGTTTCACCAATCGTCGGAACCGCCGTCACCGTGATCAAAGTTTGCCCATCTACAAGCGATGCCGCCAAGCTGGGTGCCGATGCTACATTGATCGCGATTGCAGCAACCGCGTCGTCTGAATCCGCCATTGCTGATGGGATCCCAGCCGATTCGGTGTCCAAGCGACTTCCCAGCCGAACCGAACCGCCAATTGGCTGAGAATGAACCGGTCCACCATCAAAGGTCGATGTTGCATAAGAAGCCGGTGCGTCGCCAAAATCAACATCAACCCCGGCAGTGATGATCGTCAACACTGTTTCGCCTTGATCGTTTGTTGCCGCGACCGCGTTGCCTGCCAAGTCACGAATGGTTTGGCTTAACAGGATTTCATAAGTTGCATCGCCACTGAAATCACCTCGCGTCGAAGTCAAGCGAATCGTGGTACCAGCCGGTGAAAAAGCAAACGTGTAATCACGCCCACGCACCAAGGGCACGCCGTTTTCCAATAACGTCACGGAACTAGGCGTCACGGTATCCAATGCCAACCCAATGCCCACATCGGACAATTCCACTTCAATAAACGGAAGCGACTGTGACGTTCCTAAACGCACAATTGCTGGTGCCGGTTCGTTGTCGCCGAAACGATCAGCTGAACCAACGGCATCCAATGGAGACGACAAACGTGCGATTGGGCGACGGGTATCGGATTGCTCCAATGCACCGCGGTCAACAAACACATTACCACCGGTACCACCCACGCCAACGCCGGGGCTGTCGATGCGACGATTCCCCAAGGCATCAAACTGAGGAGCCAACACTGGCGATGCGGCGATGTTGACGGGGCTCTTTACCGAATCAACAAAGTCTAAGCGGTCCCGAAGGGTTTCCAGTGATGAATCCACCAGAACGCTTCCCGCAGCGGGAACAAAGATCGCTTCACCGTTGTTCGTTGCGGTGGAAAACAGGTTGTCCGCAGTTTCCAATTCAATCGACTGATCTTCGGTGACGTTGGACGCGTTTGTGACTGCGGCAAAAACGTTGGATGCGGATACCGTTTGGTTGGCTGTCACTGTGTCAACATTAACACCCAAGGCTGTGCCCACGATGACGTTGTTTAAGATTGCGGGTGAGGCACGTCCGTCGACTTCGATCGCCGTGCCGTCGCCGTCACCAATGATGGTGTTGTTCAAAATGCGGCCAAACACATTCGGTGACGGAACATCGCCATCATCGAAAGTTCCACCCGCAAACCGAATCGCTGTCGCGGATGCATCGTCGGCCGTACCATCAGTGATGGTGCTGTCGATAATCAAGTTGTTGACAATCACCGTTCCGGTAACCAACGCCGATGCGTTGACATTGCGAAGCACCGATGCCGAACCGGGACGCGTGACTCCGTCTGCTTGGAATTCCGACACAGCGGTTTGGCCACGATCACCAATCGAGGCGTCGATCGCAAAGTTCAAGGAGTCACGAATAATGTTGCTTTCGATCAAGATTTGCCCTTGGTCGTCCACGCGATTCACATCGGTTTTTCCAAACTGATAATCAACAAACAGCACATCACGATTTGGAACCCCCAGGCTTGATTGCGTCGCGCCCGGCAAACTATTCGCTGTGGGACGAATCGTTAACTGATATTCACCAAACCCAACATCTGCGGGGTCAAAGAATGGATTCGCATCCGTTGCTGGTTCGGTAAGGTCAAACTCTGGATTTAGAGCGAATGTAGGATCGTTGTAAGCAAAGCGGCTGCTGATCACGACGTCATAGTATCCGTCGACGTCAGCAACGGCGGTCGCAACCGCGCCGCCCGCGGTCTCGCCATTGCCAGATTCGACATCGATGGTATTACTAAAACCAATGAGGTTCTGGTCGAATTCAAGTGCATTGGTGAACGGACTTCCTGCACGCAAGACGACCACCACCGGAGCGACCAGTCGGGACGTATCACGGAACAAGCCAGTGGTATCAACGTCAATGTCCACCGACGATCCAGCGGTCAAAAAGATTCGATAGATGTCGACATCTTCTCGCGGATCAACGAAAAGAATCTCACCATCATCAGCCGAAATGTTGTTATCGATACCTTTGGCAACTCGGTCGCCAATTTTTCCATCGACCACCAACGTGTCGCCGGGAACATAGTCGGTCAATGCAGCGGTTTCGTTGTTAATTTGCAGGTAGGCAACCGTCTGCAAATCCTGATCAACGACAGGGTATCGCTGATTGGTAAAATCACCAAAGGGAGTTTCCGTTTCGACTCCATCGATTTTGATCGTCCGTCCAACGTCGCCGATCTGATCATCTAAACGCGGAATGAAGGTCGGGTTAACGACAATGTCGTCGCCAATCAAATCAATTCGGTTCGATGAAGTTGCGCCCTGCTGGCGACTATCGCCCGAAATCGCTCGTAGGCGCAGTCCAGCGTTTGCACCGGCAAACTGTTCTGCGTTGATTGCATCACGAGTTTTACGAGCGATGTCAAAATCAGTGTCGCTGGGTTGGAAATCAATCACAACGTTGCTGGGGTCCACCCGAGTGTTGGATGACGCCAAATCGACCAGCGTGTTGTTGTATTCAAAGGTCAATGCCGTCGACCCATCGTCGATCGTAAAACGATCACCATCGATCAAAGCAATCCCTGATGGCAGAACCAACGTCACGCCGCCATCGCGTAGTCGATCGTTTGTGTCAAAGCTACGCCCCGATCCAATCGATTCGTCAAGCACCAAGTTGATCGGATCGAAGTCCTGCGGAACACCAAAATTATCAGCAGTGCGAATTTCCAGCGAATACTCCCCAACCAAAACTTGATCAGGATTCTCGGGTTGATCTGTATTCTGTGGAACACGTTGCAGGCCAGAATCAATTGAATCCGGGGTGTATTCAGGATTGAGAACAAAGTTGGCATTAGCAGTTGTGTTCAGGAAGTCGTCATAAATGACAGCTTCCCCACGTTCGGCGAATCCAACAATGATGTCATCAGGCACTTCGACATTGAACAGTCGGACTCGGTCACCAGCTTCAATTTTATAATTCAAAGCGGTCGCAGCTGTCGCGGCGCGGCGAGATCGATCGCCGAACGCAGAAGATCCTTCCTCGGGCGTTGGATCACCAGCCAGTGCGCCCAATGCGTCAGCGATGGCAATCTGTAACGCCAAGGCGACTTCCGTTGAATCCTGAGCTTGATTGATTACAACCGGTGTCGCTCGGATTACCCTTGCATCATCTAAGAAACCGCCCGGTTGCACCGTTGTATTTTCAGCAGCTTGGAACGAAACGATCGGTGGCGTCACCCCCGAATTTCCGACGATAACGCTTGACGCATTCGACAGCAGTAAGACGCGGTCGGAACCACTCGCAAATTGCGAACGCAGGTCACCCGCCAACTGCCCTAATAATCGGTTCGCAATCACGCTAGCCGATTCGGATGGTTCAAACAGAATTTGGTTCACACCATTGGCCGCAGCGACCGGATCGGTAGTGAAGGTGTAGACTTCGCCAGTTTGTTCAAACGGACGATCGCGACGGAAAATCGTCAACGTTTCACCATCATTGATCAATTCACCACGCGGAACCGTGATCGGGATTGAGTAAGTGAATGTTTCGTCGCTGACATCAACCAGCGTCGCCTGCGGATCAAAACTCAAGATCGCATTGGCACCATCGACGGCTAAACCAAATCCGGTGTCGGTTCCGACGGCAATAAAGGCAGGGTCGAACTCGTTCACGGCCCTTGCGATCTCGCGTCCAGTTTCCGACGCAGTGCTCGTGTCATTAAAAGGAATTGCTAATTGATCCACTGGAACATTGAATGTCGTGCCTTCACGGACGAACACCAGCGTTAGCGTTTCTCCCGTTGGAAGACTCAAGTCAATCGTTTCCCCGGTCCTCAAACCACGTCCCGCTGGAATTCGCGTCGGTAGTTCGACTTCAATAAACGGCTCGAAACGCAACGTGGTTACCGATACATCCGGCATTCCCGTTAACAGTTCATCGCCAGCAATCAACAACTGAACCTGGCCGGCTTGGCCGGTGGCTTGAAAACCAAATCGATAAATTGCGTCAAGGTCATCGCGTACATCCTCGGCCGAATCCAGGCGATTGAAACCAATTTCGCCAATCTCGTCCGCTGGTGGATTCGCACCTTCGTCGATAAAGGTGATCAAATCTTGGTTCGCGGAATCTGACGTCGGAGCCGTCGCGGTGATCTGAATCGTATCGCGATCATTCAGTTCGTTTCCGGATGGAACGTTGATCCGACGTGCGTCGATATCAATGATCTCGAAGTTCGTATTTGCTTCACTAAAGGTAACATTGCTTACATCAATCCCGTAGAAAATTAAACTGCCGCCATCACGCCCGATCTCAAAGTTGCCTTCCAGGGCGACATCAATGAAGTCGTCGACGATTGATCGCGTGCTTGAAACAACACCACCGGGAACCGAATTGTTTCGGAAAACCACCGTTCCGACGTCGCTTGGATCACTGGCTGCATTGAACAG
>CAYVAN010000060.1:8999-13806 GCA_964449225.1 uncultured Rhodopirellula sp. | reverse complement strand
ATTTCAACTGTTCCTGACGGCGTTTGGATCGTGACCGTCTCGCCATCAATGATCTGGTTCGCAGTCGGGAAATTGAATCGAACTGCATCGCTAGCGACGGAAAAGAATGAATTCGGGCGTTGGCTTTGATCAAAGTCCGATGCGTCAAACGTGACCGATGTTGGCAAGCCGAATTCATTGGTCGCCGCAACCGCATCAAGAGACGGGGCGGCCGCTTGGACTGCTGCAATCACCGCAGCTCGGATTTCTTCGGCGGAATCACCATTGGTGAAAGCAACGTCAATGACGGTCACGCCCGCTGGAATAATGTTTGCTGGGATGTCGTTATCATCATTAAGGACGATTACAAACGTGTCACCAAACGCATCGGTTAACTCAATCGTTTCATCATCGTTGGTGACAATGCCTTCGGACAGCTCGACACGCACTCGTGGATCATCGATCGTTTGCGTCACTAGCTCGGTTGGCCCCGCAGCGACGGATAGTTGCACATCGAGGCTGGTGAATTGAACGTTACCGCCGACTACAAATGAAACCGAACCAAATCCAAGACTGCTAAACACGTTGTTGAAAACGCGGCTGGCTTCCGCTGCAACGGAAACGTCGCTCGTGATTGGGTCAGTGATTGTATCATCAAAGATGATTTCATTTGGATCGCCGGTTTCGTTACCCAACCGACGGTAAGTAAACGTTTCGATGCCAAAACCACCAAAGCCGAACAAATCGACTGTCACTGTCTCACCATCAACGGCTTCCTGGGCCGTTGGCGTGATCAACAGAGGTGAACCGGGGTCCGCAAATGGCTGCGGAGTTGCCAACCCAGCGGCAATTCCTTCGTCAACTGAGACGTTGGTGGCTCGAAGCAAACTTAGTCGTCCATTGCCATCGACTGTTGGTGCAAGCGTACCTGGAACGGCTGCACCAACGGCTCGGGCGACATCGGTCGCACTTGCCGTTGGGTCAATTAACACAGCAACGGTGCCTGCGGCAACCGCGCCATCGAGCGAATCGACAAACAGGACAGTCGTTTCTTCGCCATCCTCGCCTGTAATCACCAACGAATCGCCAGCGTTGTAATTTGAACCAGGTGCAAAAACGATATCACTGCCCAAGATTGTTTGCAGGGCCGCGCCTTGTTCGCGATCGTTCAACAACAGCACCACGTCGTTGTCAGGAACCACCACTGCGTCGCGCGCAACTAATTCGACACTTCCGATTTGAGTTGACCTAGCACCCGCAGTGCTGAAATCAAATCGAACTTTGACATCGCGATCACCGGCGAACGGAGACAGATCGACGCGGGCCTGACGCCATTGCCCATTGGGAATGTCATCGAAAATTTCTTGAACGGGAATCCCCGCTTCAAAGTTCGGATCGTTATCGAGGTCACGATCGAGGGTGCGGTTGAATTCGTCAAATTCGTCGTCAAACGCAAGGTTGCGGAACTCATTGTTGGTCGCCAGCAACCGGTATTGCCCATCTGCACCACTACCAAAGACGCGGAAACTGTCACGTTGCGGTTGGTTAGCAACCAATGGATTGAAGTCATCATTGGCTTCGACTTCAATGAAGTAGCTGAAATACAGCGTCGGTCGATCGCCAGCAGAATAATTGCTCAGATCGATTGAATCCGAAATCGTAGAACCCTGCGCCCCACCGGGTGAGAGCTGGCGACCAGTTTCCGGGCTTCCGATCGTATTGTCGGCGGTGCCATTCTCAGTGCTAAACCCAAAGTAAAGCGCGGCTCCACCTAGGACTGGAATTCTAGTGCGACCAAAAGTCGTTTCAATTCCATGACCTGGGTCCGTCGCCCGTTCATTGTTCAGCTGGAATGGATTGATCTGTAACGTGCTAAACGCCAACCCGGTGGGCACATTGCCAATCGGAACCGACTGACCAAAGGGATTTTCAAAGGAAAGTTCAACGCCGTAATTGCCGTCAAAGAACACAGGTGCCGGAACAGCCGTGAACTGATTGGTTACCGCATCTTCTTCCAAGGTGAAAGCGTACAGCCAACCATCGCTGGTCGTCGCGAAATATGTGTCTTGATATGCTCCGTTTTCGATCGTTTGTGGGGCGTAAGTTAAGCCCGAGAACTGCAAAAAAGTTGAACCGTTGCTGGCAACGTGATCTGGGGTTGGTTGCAACAGACCATAAAAGTCCGTTTCGATAACGCGTCCATAACCTGCCGCTGGTGAATCATCCGGTGCTTGCTGGATCGAAAACGGGTTAAAGACGTGGATACCGCCAAAGCTGGTTACACCAACCAATTCAGCCCCGCCAAATCCATTGGCGTTAACGCGAGTAGCAATTCCTGTCAGGTCGCCACCATCGCCACCCAATTGAGTGTCGATCTGCCCTGTGTCGACGATGCCCTGTTCAATCTCGTCTGACGCTGGCCCAAACGCAGTACTGTACGGGCCATTGCCAAAGTTACGATCAGCCGGTGGAAGCAAGCTGCCAAGCGACGTGATTTCTCCGTTGCTTGCTGCTGCTTGATAAAGGATATTGCGGGTCAATTCGAATGGAATTTCGCCACGACCGACGTTGTCTCTTCTTCCGACGACAAAAGCACGTTCCCCAACAGGAATGTTAGCGATGGGAATGCGAGAGTTACCAAAGTTGGGCAGGAATGCGATTCCATCAATCAGCAATTGGCCCCCGGCACTCGTTTCCGTGCCGGTGCCCGCTTCGTTATTTTGACGGAAAATAATTCCATCATCAGATGACGTGACGATTGATCCGTTGGTAGCGCTAATTCTTTGGAAGTTTCCGCTGTTGCCATTGTCCTGCGGCCCAGTGGTCGGACCTAGCGTGTATGAAAAGAGAGCACCATCTCGACGAATTGCGATGTCACTCACCGGTTGCTGGCTTTCGCCAATCAATCGTGTGATCGTGCCGGTAAACGGATTGAATGAAGCGAGTGACTTAGGATCATTTCCTCCGTTTCCAGGAATTCCGGTGTCGTAGGATACGAACAGCGAAATGTCATCGAGCGTGTACGGAACAATCGAATCTTCATCAAAATTGAGGGCGATGTAAGCATCTTCGGCCGTGTAGTCGAGGAACTGAGATCCAAAACCATCCGATCCATCTGGGACGCCAGGGATGATTCCTTCATCAAATGAATCATTTGAAATTGTCCGTACCGCATTGATCGGCAATAGACGCACCAACGGATTGGTTGGCGTTTCATCAAAAAACTGATCCAAGAATTGCGGAACAGTCGCGGCGCTACTGACGGCAACAAAGTAGGTGCCTTCGGGTAATTCGACCGGGCCGATGTATGCATCCGAGTTACCGGAGGATCCGCCACTTAGATTAGTGCTATCGACGCCTGCGACCGGACCGGCGTTATCGTCAGTCACATTGGAATCGTGACCAACCAAGATCAAGCGACCTTGTGAATCGTAGATGCTCAAACGCGTATCGGGGCGTCCCAATTGATCGGCGTAATCGATATCAAAGGTCGTCGTAACGAACCGGTTTTCCGAATCAAAAACATCCGGTTCCAACTGCTGGGCAAACAATTCGACGCGATAGATGTCAACGTCTTCCAAACGTTCATCAAGCAAGCTGTTGAACAGTTCTGGATCGGAAAGGCTGTTATCAAGATTACCGATTTCGCCGGTAACGACCAACGATCCACGATCGGATGTCAGCAAATTGCCAACCGGTTGCGCTGCACCGGCAAAGTTCTGATTCAACCGCAGGTCCACGACCTCGCGAGTCGACTCATCGCCGCTATTTCGGTCACCCGGGGTTGGATCAATGACATTGACGATTTCACCGACATCGCTGGCAAGCGGGCTGTGTAGCGGTGCTGCGACAACATCGATCGCTGTTGTCGCGTATCGAATTTCCGCACGACGAATGTTTGATCCAGCGGTTTCGTTACCGTCTTGCAAGCGAACCGACAAAGTGTACTGGCCTGATGTAATTTCATCGGCTGTTTTGACACGAATGAAAAATTCGCGATCAGCGAAAGAATCGCCAGGTAATCGGATTTTGAAACCCGCGTCGGCTAAGTTGGGGCTTTCAACGTTCGTCGAAGTGATTGTCGTGATCGTTGGTCGAACGTCTTCGTCCAAAACGCCTTCGGGTAGGCTTTCGTTAACGAACAACGATTCCGTGCCCACGGATTCAGCGCGGCTATTGTCGCTTGACGCAATGATTCGGCCGTCGACGGTGATCAATTCCAAAACGGTGTCCAAGCCGGACGACGTTTCGTCGATGTCAAAAACGACTTCGGTACCGCCCGCCGCGGAAAACGAGTAAACGTCGACATCGGTTGGTGATGACAACAAGCCGCGAACGTTGAAACCCAAACGCTCGTTTTCATCACTGGCGTTTTCACGGGCTGCCAAAATGCCAAGCGGTTGTGCATCACTTGGGCGATCATTGTTGGATTCGTCCGCCGCAATTGGCAATTCGTTCTCGTAGCGGTAGGCCACGTTGCGATCGTTGGCAAACGTACCGATTCGGACGCCGACCCAATCGCCTGGTGCGGGCGTGACTGGGTTTCCATCGATGTCTAACACTTCGGGGCCGATCGTGTCGACATTAGGAGTTCCCGCGGGCGTGAATCCGCCACCGATCGTGTCATCATTCAAGCTAGTAAGAACGACCGGGAATCCTGGTGAACCAAGAATCTGCAAGGTACCGCCAATCTGATCTTCGATATCCAGCGGACGTCCATCGGCGTTTAAGGTTCCTGCGGGACCAAACTTGACAACCAACGATGCATCACTGTCGCTGCGCAACCGAAGCGCGCCGCCGTAGGCGTACGTTAGCGAATGAAACGGAG
>CAYVAN010000060.1:0-8989 GCA_964449225.1 uncultured Rhodopirellula sp. | reverse complement strand
GAATCGGAGCAAGCACCACGTGAGTAATATCGGTATCATCCCAGACCGAATCGACCGTTACAATCTCGCTACGAACATCCAGTCCGTTGATCCCATGACCGGCAATCTGGTTGCCCGCAATCAATGGACCTTGGTTATCAAATTCCTGCGTGTACAGATCAACGATGCCGGTGCTGCGTCCATGATCAATGTTTGCATCAGGCGTGAACGAATCGGGATTGATGCTGATCGCTGCGCCTTGGCCGCGATCGATGACGTTGTCAACAATGATCGGTTGTGAACCACGGACAAAGATCGTTGCTGGGGAATTGAAACCAAGCCCAAGACGGCTTTCTTCGGCACCGACTCCATCACGGAACCCATCGGCGTTGTCGGTCAAGCGACTATTGGTGACGCGAACGTCGGCCTGTAGGATTTCCAACGCATTGGAATCCCGCAATTGACCATCAAGCACAGCGCTGCCACCGCCAAAGCGAATGTTGGCATAGTCGAACGATGCCGTACTGCTTTGCCGAATCGAAATACCACCCCAATCGCCAGCGGCGGGCTGGACGCTGGAGGTAACGGTTCGACCGCCCGCAGTGTTGTCGTTGATCGAGGTAAACGTGACGGGAGCGTCAGCGGTGCCTTCGGCGTAGAAATCAGCGCCAAAGTTGACTTCAATTCGCGACGTATCAAACTTCAGCACCAAGCCCGGATCCACTGTCAAGCGTGCATCGTATCGAGGCAAAAGGCGTGATGAGCGTTCGCTATCAAGACCCAGGATGCTGCCAAGTTCTCTTGCGTCAGAATCCGGCTGGACCCCTGTATCTACCAGGGAAGTGATGCCTTTATTTAACGATGCGATCAGCAGATAGTTGCCGGTAATTGCATCTCTTCGATAGACATTGGTACCCGTAAAAATGTCTTCGCTATTATCACGAAGTGGTGGTTGAGGAATCCCGGATAGTTCAATCGCGCCATCTTGAAGCGCGAACACGGTGCTGGTCGCAACACTCGCTTGGGATTCCCCGCCAAAAATATCAGCAAAGGTAAATCGATAATCGACACCACTTCCGGCAACCATTGTTCCAGTGATTCGATCGCCAAACTGGTTCACCGGTTCGCGATCTAACGTAATGCCATTAACCGTCGGGATCACGATGCTTTGCACTGACCCGCGAGTCGCTGCACCGACGTCCGTAAATCGACTTCCGCTGCGATCGATTTGGTCAACAAATTGGAAATCGATACTGCCGCCGTTGTCCAAACCGCGATAAATTCGTCGGCCGACAAACCCATCGGGGGCGGTCGGAAGATTCCGCAGCTCAATGGAACCATTGCTACTGAAACCACGCGTTGCAACGCTTGCCAGTGATTCTTGTCCTTCGGAAGTCACAAACGTAACGATGTAACGGTACGTGCCTGCGGCCAAGGATCCATCGGAACCCGTTGTTCCGGTGACTGAATTGACGTCCGGGCGATCTTCAAGCAAGACCGCACCGCCCGGATTACCAGAAACGACCAGCGAATCGGTGACAACATGAGCAATGTCTGTGTCGTCGAAACGCCCGCTGACTTCTAATTGCCCCGTCGAACCCGCTGTCGGCGTCGACACCAAAATCGCCAAGCCATTAACCGTGTTCCGTTCTAAATCGTTGCCAACAATTTCAGGCCCCACGCGGTCGTAATCGCTGGTGAAGGCATAGAACAAACCGTTTTCAACGTCGTTAGCAAACCGTTGATAACGCGGCGAGTTGAAAGTGGATTCGCGAAACGAATTTGGCGTCGCCGTGATTGCCGCACCGGCCGAATCGGTGATTGAGTTGTAAATAATTGTTGGCCGGGCGTCATCGATTTTGATCGGTGCGGTCGGTGGGTCTGAATCGCTGACCCGTCCACCGCCGAAACGAATGTCCGCGTGCGAAACAAAGTTGATAAAGATGCCTTCGTTTTGATAAACGTCGCGGCCTTCGGCCAAATCAATATCGTTACGGAATTCGATACCGCCCCAATTGGCTGATTGAGGTGTCGTCGTGATCAATGGAAATTCGTCTAACCCGACGCTTTCATCGGACAACGATGTCAAAATGACGGACTGATCAGGTGTGCCAAGCACTTGCAAGCTTGCCAACGAACGATCTTCGCTGACCGATTCGCTGCCCGCGACGATCTTTGAATCGCTAAACTTCAAAATCGCGCCGGCATCAATCATCACCGTGACGCCCTGCGGCACTTCGAACGTTTCTCCATCGCGCAGCACTGCATTATTGGGTCCACCACGGCCAACGTTATAAGCGACATTGTCGGCAGTGGTCGTCACATCGCCGTCCGCACCCAAGGAAGGAAGCAGACGCACGATGTCGCCCGGTTGTGCCGCGGACAGTGCATCATCAATCCGGTTGAACGGAGTTTGCAATAATCCGTTGCCGCCTGCTGCGTCAGGATCCACAAAAATGGTTCGCGGTGAATTCAATCGATCCGGCGCAGCGTTGAACCAAAAATTGAAATCCCCGCCCGCTTCGCCATCAGCATCGCCGTCAAGCGGAACACCAAACACATCGGTTAAACCGGTGGGCGTCGTCGATTGGCTGTTGCTGCGTGAATCGAACGTAATTCGCAAATCATATCGGCCTTCGGTTCGTCCACCGGTGGCTGAATCGTCGCCCCCTTTTTCGCCGTTGTAACTTTCGTGTCCGGTACTGCTGACACCGACGACGTAACGTCCTGGCTGCAATTCCAGTTGCAGGTGGCTGTCATCGCCAAACGAGTCATCGTTACGCGCGACCAATTCAAACGTCTCGCTACCCGCTTGCCCGTTGACGTGGTAGAGACGAATGACAGAGTCCAGCAAGGAAGCTTCATCGAGACGCTGGGCATAGGTTTCAATCGTGACGATTCCACCGGCATCCAGGCCAGAATTCTGTGCGACGTTGAATGCGTAAAAGTCGACATCATCGACTTCGGGACGATTGACCGCTTGGCCGATCACTTTGGCCGCATTCGATAGGAAATCTGGTTCGCTTGGTGTGTCGGGGAACCCAGCGATGCCTAACGGATTTCCTGTTCCGTCGCCATCGTCACTGAACTCTTCGCTGTTGGGTTCGTCTTGCGAACCGGTTGCCCCGTCGGTTCCGGTTGGCAATTCAAACAAATCGCCTATCCCAAGCACATTGCCGATGCCGCGAATCGCGTCGACGAAATAGCTGGGCCGGGAATCGGGCGATAGACCGTAACTGTCAAAGTAATTTTCCGAGGCGTCCAGGACCAAAGTCCCTCTGGACGGATCACGTTCATTGATTCGGTACAGAGAAATTGGCGTGCCATCGCCCGCGCTGACGTCCGCCGTTTGTTGCAATCCTCGCAAATCACCGGTAACGATCTGCAATCCAGAATCAGCGGTTTCGACAAACCTTACACCTAGATTTTCTTCATACAGATCCAAGACTTCTCGGATACGTTGCTGTTGGGCAGGAGTGATTGCGTTGTTGAGCGATTGTCCAACTGCGTCACGACCATACAGCGACCCAAAGTTATAAGGATAAACGTTGGTTCCAATGGTGGAATCGGATTGGCGAGTAAACTTGGCGTCGCGCCGTTGGTCACGGATTCCAGGAGTTTCATAACTGCCGGGCCATGGCAAAACATAGGAACTGTCATTGCGGATTTCTCCACCGACCAAGACATGACTCTGCAAGCCATCGCCGGGTGTGAAGTCAATTGCGACCGCACCGGTTCCGGTCAGGGCCTCGGCAAAACTATTCCCCGGCGTGGAGGTCTCGCTAACGACGCTTTGTACAGGAGCAACATTGGTGTCTTGCCCAGATCCAATTCGCAAGCGATACGTTTCGCCTGGATCCAAAGTGGACAGATCGTTTGCGGTCGTCAGCGTTGCTTTGCCACTGACCGGATCGTAAGTCACCGCAGTGATCAAGACTTCGGTATCGTCAGTGGTTTCGACTGTTCCCTTCGTGGCAAACAATCGGTAGTTCGCGGGGTCAACGACGGGCAAAACAGGTGCCGGTTGCCCTGGACCGGCGGTGTAGGAAACAACCCCGGCGGACACGCGACTGAGCGGATCATCGTTAAAGTAAACTTCAATTTGGTTGGTCGCTTGCACTCGTGAACCGACTCCGCCGGTTACCGGTTGCGGAACAACCGCCAAGACTCGTGGACCAAGTTGCAGACTAAAGTCGACTTCCGCAGTGTTGATACCCACGGTGTCTTCGGGGACGCTGACCCGATAGGTGTCTTGGTCCAAGTCACCGGCAAATCTAGCGACGACAATTCGATCGCTGTCACCGAGGCCCAGAAAATCAGGCGTGACAGTGCTTTCGTTTCCGCTATCAAAGTTTCCATCGCCGCCCGAAGCAGTGAAGCTAAACGAAGCGAGCGCAGTCGCATTCAGACCGGTCGATCCGCCGAACCGAAACGTCAATTCACGAGGCGGTGAATCCAGTTCAGTCACACCGCCAAGATTAAATTGCTCGTTGACATCTGCGGCCACACTGACCAAATCAAAAGCCAACAGTTCACGCTTTTCGAGCGTTTCGTGATGCAGATTTCGCGATGCAAGCGTTTTAGATCGACTACGAGATTGGCTACGGAGATTTCGTCGTTTGGTCATGGTTGCCCCGACCTTGCGGGTAGGATTCAAGTGAAAGTAAATGCTGTAAGTTCGTCGCTGTTTCTAACAATCGCGTCTAGCTATCAAGTTTGTCTAAATATCAAGTTCATCTAAGAAGACTTCGTCAAAGCTATCTTCATCAAAAATTGACGTCAGAGCTTCGTCATGCTGGTCGACCGAAGCGGCCGACCCTTCATCGCCGCTGAACCAATCAGTTGACTGATCACTGCGGGTTGAATCAATCATCAAACCGGACGTCAACAACGTGTCGGTCGCCTGATCGGGGGTGATGGTCGATGCTGAAGCTTCGACCAATTCTAGTTGCCGCGATGGCATGCCGGACGAATCAGGCGAAACAATCGAGGTGGTGACGGCAGAGGAAGCAAAAGCCGTCGCTGCTGAGGACGAAACGGTGGCCGCTGGGGCAACAAATTCGCCTTCAAAGCTGTTTTGGGCATTGTTTATTTCTCGTAAACGGTTGACCACCAACAACGCGTCAAAGGCTGAAATTTGGCCATCGCCATTGACGTCATAAAAATCAGGCGGTGACGCCACCAGGGTGCTGACCGGCACCGAACCAGTACCACCGGATGTCGATGAAGTTCGTTGCAGCAGATTCAGCACACGAAGCGCATCCAAGGCCGAGATGTTGCCATCAGCCGTCACGTCTTCTCGAAGATCAGCGATCGGGTTTTGGAAACGAGACTGATTCAGCGTGAACGTCACCGTAGCGGTGTTGCTGACCCGACCAGTCGAATCAACGATTCGATAAGTCAAACTAGCTTGATCACCAACGGAACCACCAGTCGGGCTCTGGTAGGTGAAGGTGCCGTCTGAATTTAACATCAGCCCTGCCGAAGCACTTCCCGCGATCGTTTCAAGCTGAATCGAAATCGCGTCGCCATCAGCATCCACATCATTTCGCAACAATCCACCCGCCGGGCTGGCAAACGTCAACGAAGAACCGATCGGCAAGAAGTATGCATCGTCCACGGCGATCGGTGCATCGGGCACGCCAGCCACATTCAATGTGAATGAATCCGTCGCTTGCGAAAGACCATCGGTTGCGGCAATTTCGATCAGGTCGACCGTTCCGAACTGATTCGGTTTGAGAACGATTTGAAGTTGGTCGCCGATAAAGTTGATGCTTTCGATTAGCGGATGATCGGCAATCTGAGACGCCGTAGGATTGAAGATCGTACCGAGCCGCAAAACCGAATAGGTCAGCGGAGCATTGTCGGGATCATCAAAGATTGTGCGAAGATCCGCCGTGACAATCTGGTCTTCGACACCGCTAAGAGGATCAAGGGTGTCGATTCGGACCGGTGCGTCTTCGGTGTTCTGCACGTCAGCGGTGACGACGACGATGGTCGAAGCACCCTCGGGGTCGGTTGCCGTGATCGTCAGATTCGCGGTTCCGAAACCGAACGATGGATATTCAACTCGCAATAGATTGTTTGCGGTGTCTCCCAGCGAAACCAATGCCACAGACGGATTGTCACTGACAACGGAATAGGTCAACGCCGCGTTTTCGGGGTCGCTAAACCAAGTATTCAGGTCGAACGTTTCCGTGATTGCAAGCGTTTTGCTTTCTTCACGTTGGAACGTATTGACCGGCAACGGGTTTTCAGGTGTCGAACCGTCCTGCTTGGCTCCATTGACGCCTTCAAAGACCGGGTTGTTGTTTACGTTGGACAGGTTGATTGAAACCGTCGCGGTCCCAATTTCACCATCACTATCGGAAACACTGTATTGGAACGTATCAATTCCGCTGAACAGTCCACGCGGTGTGTAGATCAACGTATTCCCCTTGCCAAATATAACGTTTCCGCCTGCGGATGTCTGGATTGGGAATCCAGAGGTGACCAGACTGACGGTTTGATTTTCGCCGACCGGCCCGCCTGCGTCGTTGTCCAGAATCCCTGGTGCCGATGCCGAGCCGATGATTGGAATCGTCAGCTCCAAGTCTTCTTGACCTTGGAAGTTATCATTGCGAGCGATGGGAGCATCGTTGACCGCGGTAACGTTGATTTCGACGAAACCTTGATCGGCAACCGCAGAGGATTCAGGGTTTGTTCCATCGTTGGGAACATCGACGACCGAGTAGTTGAACCTATCTGGTATCGATCCGTCGTAATCTTGTGGCGGCGTGTATTGAATCTGCGTCCGGTCCGCAGAAATTTCCAACGTACCGCCTAGTTCGGTCATGTTGATGCCGCGAACACTGGACACTGAATTAAAGACCAATCCTTGGCCCATTTCGTTCATCGGCCCAGCGACAAAAATTGGCCCCGCAGCGGCGTTGGCCGTATTGAAAATCAATTCATCCGCGGTGAACGTCTGCACGGAATCTTCGGCAATCGTGCGCGAGATCACCTGGTATCCAGAACCACGCTCTGGCATATCGTTGATCGGACCGACCGTGATCGTCGCCGTGATTGGGCGCGGTGAATTGAGTTGTCCATCGGTCACTTCGGCCGTGAACTGTACGACACCGTTAAACTCGCTCGCAGGCGTGAAATCAAAACTGCCGTCCGATGACAGATTCAATTCACCAGCCAAAGTCCCACCGACAGTAAACAGCTGACGCGGCATTCCGGGTGCCGTGACATCGAATGGATTAATCAATACGGGATCGCCATCGGGATCCACAATGCCGTCCAACAAACCGCCTGGGGACACGACAACCAAAGCAGCGTCTTCGCTGGTTTCGTAGCTTTGGTTTGCCTGATCAGCAGAAACCGTCGGTGGCAGACCATTGGTCAACTGCAACACGTAATCTTCGACTTCGCCGCTAAGAGCCAAACCGGTTGCATCAAGCCCGCCGTTTGCGGAAACACGGAACCGGGCATACGTTTCCACTGGACCCACCGGAGCGGTCGTCGTCGGTGGGACAATGATGCAGAACGTTCGAGTTTCCGAATCGCCCGTGCCGCCAAAGTTGTTATCGGTTTCCCCTGTTAATCCAACGGGGCAAAGTTCATGTCGGCGTTCGGAAAACGGGCCGCTTGGATCGACCGGAATGATCTGCTCGCCGGGGTCTGTCCAGTCGCCGTCGGCGTTGAAATCGATCCAAGCTTCCAAGACACCTGAACCGGTCACCGTTACTTCGATCGGTGTCGCAACCCCAGCATTGATGATGTTGCCGTTGGTGCCAACAAAGCGAACCCCGTCCTCGTCATCACTGCTGATGGTGACCGAGGTGGTAGACGTCGTCACGTTTGGCGGATTGACGGGACTGGTATCGATCGCATCACGAATCGCTTCTGCAATGGAGGCCGCCGAGGTCAAACTGGTTGGACTGATCGCAAAATTGTCTTCGTCGAATCGACCGTTGGTGTCAAATTCAAGCGTCGCTTGGGCAACCCCTGTATCGATCAAAATCGTGTCCCCGTCACGCGTCAGCGGGTCAACGGTATCGGTGTTGATCGCAACGGTGGCGACTCCATCGACAACACTGATCGAAAACAGTGCCCCCGTTTCGCTAATGACCAAAGTTGAATCGTCGCCGTCCGCGTTTGCGGTCGGAATGCCATTCAAGTTTGTGTCGACGGTCGATCCAAGAACCAATCCACCGCCGACGATGTGCCGTGCACCGTCGTTTTCCAAGCTGGTCGGATAACGACCGGCGACGCCCGCAACAGGGTCCGGCGCATCGCCGTAATCCAGTCCAATGGTTGGCAGTAGGTAGGTGAACTGAGTCGTATCGTCGTTGCGGTTGGGTTCTAGCGGATTGCCTGACAAGTCGCTGATTGCGGGCAATGAGTAATTGCTGATGCCATCGCCAAAGGACACTGCCCCGGAAACAAACAGAGTGTCCCCGCCACGATCTTCGGCAACCAAAGTCGTCAACGCAGACTGACCGGGTTGGTTGATCGAGTTGATGGCGTTGATCAAAGCTCGTTTGACTTCTGTTGATCCAAAGGTTGGCAGGATTCGCACAGGTGTTGCACCACCGGGGACGCCAAACCTGCTTAACGTCGGTGCAGCGGTGACATCGACGATGGTGCCTGGAACATCATTGAGTTCAACGATGCCATCGGTACTCGCAACCGGATCTAGCATCAAACCGTTAAGGTTATTCGCGATCGCCGCTGCCAGTGCCTGGGCAACGTCCTGCGAGGTGCTGGTCGATGTAAACGCGACTCGAACATTGCCCGCTGCGACTCCGTTGCCACCAACAGCAGCCTCGAATTCATAATTGACGGTGTTGTCACCTTGCGTGATGGTCAGCACTTCACCATCAGTGACCGTGCCGCGCCGTACCGCCGATCCCAACAAACCGGGAACCGTGACGGGGACACCATCGACGTTAACCGTGCGACCGGCGGTGTTAATGCGACCATCTTCAATACGTCCAAACGAAATGGTCCCAGCGCCCCA
>CAYVAN010000059.1:0-23104 GCA_964449225.1 uncultured Rhodopirellula sp. | reverse complement strand
CCGACGAAAGTGTTGTCTGGATTCGTGATCCAGTAGGCGGCTGAATGGTTAAAGCGTCGGAAAGCGTTTTGTCCAGTATCGTGTGAGCTTTCACCATTTTCATTTTGAGGTGCCAGGCCGTTGACTCTGCCATCGGCCCCACGCGTGATCCCCGGAACGACAAATGGGTCATTTGAAGTGGTTCCACCGCCAACTTTGTGAATGCCAAACGTGATATTGTTCAGAAGGCGATTGCCGGTTTCTGCGGCGTCTTCCATAAAGAAACCGTGGCCGTGAATATCGTGCAGCACGTTGCCTTCCATCAGAACACCCTGCGTTCCGTGAATCACGATTCCGCGATTGTTGGAATTCGTGACGCTGGAATTTCGCATCACATCGCCGGTTCGGTCACCCGCTACATGCCAGTGAATCGGATAACGGCCCAGCTGCGCAGTTTGCCCCATCTTGTCGAAGTTGACCCCGTCAATCGTGATCTGACCTGAACCGGGCATCACCATCGCATGGGCGCCGATGCCAAGATTCTCGCTCGCGCCGGTTCCGTAATTGGCTCTGTCGCCAAACACGTCGTCAGTATCTTGCGTGCCCTGGATCGTGATACTGCGGTTCAGCCGGGCGACCTCGGCTCGCATGTCGATGTCCCAGTTCCGGACTGCATTGCCGTAGGTTTCGATTTCGCCGTAGTGACGAGATTCCAGTGGTGAATCAAGTGTCAGGACCGTTTCAGAGCCCTGGTTGTTGATACCAATGACAGTCCGAACTTCTTCCTGCCTGTAATCAGTTTCTGAACTGGCGATGACGATGGTGTCGCCGACGTTCCAATTCAGTTGTCCGTCACTGGCGACTGAAGTCGTGCCATCAAAATTGCGCTCAATGATGTTTTCAACGGTAATTGAGCTCGCACCACGGTTGGCGGTTTCGGCCAGCTTGGTAAACGACAATTTCTCTTCACCAAAGAATTGCAGCCGCCCGCCCATTGCGGTCATCAGAAAGCCATCGTTGTCGATGACATTCATCGTGCCCGTTGCTGTTTCAATCGTGTGGTTGGCCGTGATGTCCGTGCCGGTCAACGTCAAGGTGAATGTGCTGGTATCAAATCGGTTTGCCTCAGTACCCACTTGAAAAACACCGCCGCTGTTTACGTGAATCCAGTCAGTGGTCAACGTCCTTGAATTTGCACTTTCTAAGACATCTAGCACGCCGTGTACTACGATCTCGTCGGCAACATGGTCGGTGCCATCAAGCGTTACTGTGATTCCTTCGCTAACGATCGCGCGAGATGTTTCGTCGGGAACGCCATTATCCCAAGTCGTTGGATCATCCCAGCTGCCCGATTGGACCGCCAAGGTCGCGGTCAATAATTGACGTTGTTCAAGCGTCTCAACCTGAAGACATCTCCGGTTTTGACGACCACCGTTGTACTTTCCATAAGAAAATTCTCGAGTTCGATTACGAGTCGTTCGCTTCCCAAAAATGTGGAACATGGAAGGGTGGCCATCGAGGAAAAGAAAGCGAGTTGGTAGGAATAAAACTTAGTCTAAAGTTGCCGTGCAATGGTGCGGCGTGTTTGCCTTTGGCCTGGAATACTACGCGAAAATCCGAAAGATTTTGACGAACATAAAATGATATTTGTCACCCCCGATCAACGATTGTGACTGCATCCGGTATCATCATCCGCATGAATCAAAATCCCCCCCCCGCTGACGTTTCGGTGCCCGACGCTGCAACTGCCGCTATCATGCGTCAAGCTGCGATCGCGCAGATAACCTTCGCTCGTGATTACACCCTCGGATTGCTCGAGGCAACACCGCAAGATCGCTGGTTTGAAATTCCTGAGGGTATGTCGACCAACATCGCGTGGCAGGTCGGTCATTTGACCGTTAGCCAATACGGTTTGCTAATGTTTCGCTTGCAAGGTCGACAGGATGAAGACTTGGAACTCATTCCTGGCAAGTTCCGAAAAGCCTACACGCGTGGTTCAACGCCTTCGTCCGATCCTGCCAAACAATTGAGCGCCGATGAGCTGATCGAACGAATGGCTGCGATTCACCAGCGATCGATGGCTGTGCTTGAATCGGTATCGCTTGAGACATTGCTTGAGCCGATCGAAATGCCGTACGCGGGGTACCCGACCAAACTGGGGGCGGTTCTCTTTTGCCCGCTTCATGAACACATTCACGCCGGACAAATTGGGGTCATTCGCCGAGCGATGGGAATGGAACCCGTTCGATGAGTAACCATTCCGATCATGGACCAGCGGACTGTACTTGGCCGGTCGTGGATGAATCGATTTACGACCACCCCAAATTTTACGATTTGGTGTTCGGAGCAGACTGTGCGGCCGAGATAAAGTTCATTCTTGCTTGCGGTGAAGCCTATTTATCTCGTCCGCCCACGCGAATGTTCGAGCCCGCGTGCGGTACGGGAAGGTTGTTGTATTGGTTGGCCAAGAAAGGCTATGACGTCGGTGGGTTGGATCTAAATCCCAATGCGATTGATTTCTGCAACGCGAGATTAAAACGCAAAGGATTTCCGGAGACCGCGTTCGTAGCCGACATGTCTGATTTCAAAGTGCGTCGGAAATTCGACATCGCATTCAATACGATTAACAGTTTCCGCCATCTCGGAACAGAGAAAGCGGCTCGCAATCACTTGCGGTCAATGGGGCAAGCAGTTCGCAAAGGTGGCATCTATTTGTTAGGTGTCCATCTAACGCCCAGCAAAGTACCGCCTAGCGAAACCGAGTCGTGGTCCGCACGACGTGGACATCTATCAATCAATACGCACATGTGGACCAATTCAAGGGATTCCAAAAGCCGGGTCGAACGCTTCGGAATCTACTTTGACGTCCATCGCCCGTCTCAGAGTCTGCGGATCGTGGATGAGCTTGTCCTGCGAAGCTACACACCAGCCCAGATGGACCGGCTGATCCGATCAAGCCAGTGCTGGGACGTGATCGCAACGTACGATTTTGCCTACCAGATTAACGAACCAATCAGCGTGGACGCATCGACCGAGGACGTGGTCTACGTGATGCGGCGGCGTTAGCCGCAGCTGGACAACCGAGCACTCGACTGACTAAGTGTCCTGTTTGTGGTGACGGTGGGAGCCGGAAAAAATACAGTGAAATTTTCGCAGCTTTTAACGACGTGACGCGCTGATTGCTGCACCCACAATCGCGAGACTGCCGACCGCTGTGGCGACGACGGCATTGAACCCCCATTCGGCCTTGTTGTTGGCGATCGCCTGGTATGAAAACGGTTTATCGATGTCGATGCCGTACTCTTCGATGCTTTCATATTCAACGATCAACTGCGCCGCCGATGCATCCTGAAATGCCGCTTTTGCGTCCGCGATGTGCTGGGCTGTGGTGAGCGGGACTTCGATCAGAAACCAACGAATTCCGCAGAAACTGGCCACGACCAAGCACGCGGTCGCCAACAGTGCCAAGACAACAAAGGCAATCGATCGAGTTGCGTTTGCATCGGATGATCGTGAATCGGATGGAGCGGGACGGTGGTCGGTATCGACTACCGCGACCTTCTTTAGTTCCCCCAGGTTGGGCACCGAGATCGCCTGCCCGCATTGAGGGCACTCCATCGATTGCCCCGCTTTGGAAGGCGACACGGCAATCGGTTGTTCGCAATGAGCACAAGGAAGAAAATACATGAAGATCGTTAAGAAAAATGGTTAAGAATTGAGGTCCGCGTGACTAGACCGAGCGATGCCTGAGACTAAAATCTGGGCGTGCAGAAAGCAACCTTCACCCATTCGCCGGTAAGGCCTCGCGGCCAATAACGCGGCAAATCAAAGCGAACGATTGTTCACCCTGGATTTTGGAATGAATCCAAAATCATAAATTCGTGTGGTCCACGCCCGCTAACTGCCAGCCAATGGAAGGTATTTTACCAAAGCTCAAAAAGTCATCGACAGAAGTGCTTTTCGGCGTTTACTGAGGTGATTGAGACTACGCTTGGTAGACCAACTGGTTCAATGTTTCCATCGACCCGAGTTAGACGAATCCTTTCAATAGGAAAATCTTTCCAACTCAGGTCGCGGACGAAGTTGATTCGGGCGGACATATAATAGGGTGGTAGGTTTTTTTGAGTGAGTCTTCTTTTGGAAACGAAAGATGGCTGGCCCAAACGGCGTCGTCCCCCCTTCGATGTGTGCGGTTCCTTGTAATCACGCATTCAACCTACCCAATGACCGCCGACCTCATCATTACAACTCGATGATCTGACGTTATGTATCGTTAAAAGCCGCCCTCCCCCAGTTTCTACGTTGCACAACGCTGCGACTTTGCAAACCGACGCGGCTACGAAACCGTCTGATTGTCTCGAATTTAAACACCATTTTCCTGATCCTTAGGAGTTCCACTCTTGTTCGACACCCTCTTGGACGAATTTGAATCCGTCGAAGCACAGAGCACTGAAGCGATGACCGGAGGCTTCCGCAAGCTTCCCGCTGATGAGAACGAAGACAACGCTGTGGCAGTCGAGATGGCTCGACGTGCCGATGGCGAAGTTCAGCTAGATAGCCCCGACGAATTATTGGCCGGCGAAGAGACCGAAAGTTGGTCCGACGACCCGGTTCGCATGTACTTGACGCAAATGGGCGAAATCCCATTGCTCACTCGTAAAGAAGAAATTGAACTAGCAAAGCGAATCGAAGAAACGCGTCGCCGCTTCCGGACCAAACTTCTAGAAAATCATCATGTGCTTGTCGAAGCCTACAAAACCTTGAAAAAGGTTTACCGGGGGCAATTGCCATTCGATCGAACCGTGCAAGTCTCGGTGACCGATCGGTTGGAAAAAGAGCAGATCATTGGCCGATTGCCTCATAACCTTCGCACGCTACAGACCTTACTAAAGCGTAATCGCCACGATTGGAAGGTTGCACTTAGCAAAAGTGCTTCCCAACGTCGTCGTGCCGAAGCTTGGCGTTCTTTGGCTCGTCGCCGTCGTCGTGCGGTCCGTCTGATTGAAGAACTGGGGCTGCGGACTCAGCGGATCGAAACGCGAATCGGATTGCTGGCAAAGTTCTCCGATCGTTTAAAGCAAATCGATCAAGAAATCTCTTCACAAAAACGCACCAAGCACGGTCGCGAAGTTCGTGAGCAACTTCTATGCGAACGCCGTCAAATTTTGACCGCCTGCCAAGAAACGCCCGTCTCGCTTCGTCACCGCGTTGCGATGCTTAATCGCGTTTATTCCGACTACCAGCAAGCAAAACGTGAATTGAGTGAAGGTAACTTGCGATTGGGCGTTTCGATTGCCAAAAAGTATCGCAACCGTGGATTGTCGTTCCTGGATTTGATCCAAGAAGGCAATGCTGGTTTGATGCGTGCCGTCGATAAATTTGAATATCGTCGTGGGTTCAAGTTCTGTACCTACGCAACGTGGTGGATTCGCCAAGCGATCACTCGCGCGGTGGCGGACCAAAGTCGCACGATTCGGATCCCCGTTCACATGGTGGAAACGATGAGCCGCGTGCGAAATGTCGCTCGCCAATTGCTGCAAGAACTTGGTCGTGAACCCACGATCGAAGAAACGGCTCGCCGAGCCGATGTGACGGTCGAAGAAGCGCGTCGCGTTCTGACAATGAGCCGATTCCCAATTTCGTTGGATCGTCCCGTTGGTAACAGCGAAGACAGCCAATTTGGTGATTTGCTTCCCGACAGCACCGCAGAGAGCCCACAGATCGGCGCGACTCAAGAGATGCTTCGCAACCGCATCACTGGTGTGCTGAAATCACTTTCGTATCGCGAACGAGAAATCATCAAGCTCCGGTACGGACTTGGTGACGGCTACAGCTACACGCTGGAAGAAGTCGGGCACATCTTCAAGGTCACCCGTGAACGAATTCGGCAAATCGAAGCCAAGGCGGTTCGTAAGTTGCAACAGCCGAGCCGAAGCCAAGATTTGGTTGGTTTCCTCGACTAATCAAGTCTTCGAATCTCTACAGATAGACCTTTCACCGGCGGCGTGTTCTTAGCAAAGAATACGCCGCTTTTTTTGGGGCATCGACTTTCCGCCTGCATGGAATCATCACTAGGCTAGAACTGCCCTAAGTTTCAAAACCGCTTGACTACATCAACTTTGTCGGACCCTCGTTTCTTTCATTGATCATCCGAGTGATGAGATCATCCACCGAAATTCCATCGGCTTCCGCAGCAAAGGTTGGCACAACCCGATGCCGCAGCACCGGATGAGCAAGCGCCTTGACATCGTCAATGGTCACATGCGTTCGCCCCTTCAGTAACGCCCTCGATTTCGCGGCCAGCACCAATTGTTGACTCGCACGTGGACCCGGCCCCCATTGGATCAATTCTCGTACCCACGGCTGACACTGGGGGTCTTTGGGCCGGACGCTGCGTACCGCGTCCAGAACCCAATCTTTTACGTGTTCAGGTAACGGAACCCGTCGAACGGTACGTTGGAAACCCACGATGTCTTCGCCATTGACGACCGCTTCAACGGCCGCCGCGAATGTGGATGTTGTTCGATCAACAATCTCAGACTCTTCATCACGACTGGGATAATCGACGACAACGTGGAATAGAAACCGGTCTCGCTGCGCTTCAGGCAGTGGATACGTTCCTTCTTGTTCGATTGGGTTTTGAGTTGCCAGTACAAAGAACGGCTCGTTCAACCGATACGTTTTTCCTGCGGCGGTAACCTCGTGCTCTTGCATCGCCTCCAACAGTGCTGCTTGAGTTTTTGGCGGCGTTCGATTGATTTCATCGGCCAACAACATCTGAGTAAACACTGGTCCTCTTTCAAAGACAAAATTTCGACGACCTGTTTCCGGATCCTCCTGGATAATATCCGTACCCGTGATGTCACCTGGCATCAGGTCCGGCGTGAACTGAATTCGGCGGAACGTCAAATCCATCGACTCGGCCAACGTGCGAACCATCAGCGTCTTTGCTAAGCCGGGAACACCTTCCAGCAAGCAATGACCACGCGAAAGTATCGCGATCAGTATTTGTTCCAACACCGTTTCTTGACCAACGACAACCCGAGCAACTTGTTGGCGAATTGCGTTGCATGAATCAACTAATCGTTGAGCCGAGGCAAGGTCGTCGTCAGATTCAATCGGGGGTGGAAGGACCATGAATGAGGATTGAAGAGTGAGGATTGAAGAGTGAAATTTGTCTCCGCCTTATCTTAGCAGGCGAAAGCTTTAGTATCTTCATTCAGTTGCCCAGCAAGCTTAGAATCCGTTAGCAGCTTCTAGCTTCCGTCACGGGTTCCCCATATTTCACTCTTCACCCCTCACTCTTCAAATTCTTTTTATGGCCTCTTTGTTTGTTGTTCGCGGCCGAGATCAAGGAAAGCACTTTCAGCTTTCCCGTGGAGCGATCAAAATCGGGCGTGATCGTGAAAGTGAAATTCAACTCCTGGATTCAGAATCGTCGCGTCATCATGCGGAAATTTTTTCGGATTCCTCAGATAGCTTTGAGCTGGTCGACTTAAGCAGCAGTAATGGAACTCGGGTCAACGGTAAAAGCATTGACCGAATCAATTTGGTAAGCGGCGATCGAATCGAAATTGGATCAACGTTGTTAATCTTCACGGGAACCACGCACACAACATCGACATCTAGCGTTTCTGGTCGCGATGGTGGTTCACGCGACTTGCAAATGGCAAGCAAAACAGGCAGTAGCGAAAAAATGCAAGCTGCCCATGGCGTGGATATCGTCCAGAAAAGCAAAGTGGATGCGAGCCGGATCGTGTCTTCTCTCTCTCAGGCTGGAATTGCTCCATTTAACCAGAGCAGGTCGAATGATGATATCGAAAAGGTTCACGTCGAAAGTAGCCAGAATGATGCTGATCGGTCATTGGAAGTAATGTACTTGACCGCGATCGCGGTCGGCAGAACAGACGACCTGGGTGAGGTTTTGAACCGGGTTCTCCGCTTGGTTTTTGATTGGGTGGAAGCCGACCGAGGTTGCATCATGTTGCGTGATAACGAAAACGACGAACTTCGCGCGGCCGCACGTTGCGACCGTGATGACGCAAAGAACTCGGTTCGCGGCAAGCCCATCTCGATTAGTCAAACAATTTTGCAGTGGGTGATAGAGAAAAAGCAAGGCGTTCGTACCAGCGACGCTCGCGATGACGTACGTTTCGACGCAGCTGCGTCAATCGTCACCGCCGGTGTCCGTGAAGCTCTTTGTGTTCCCCTTCAAGGTCGCTACGGAATTGTGGGTGCGCTTTACGTTGACACTTATACTCCACCAGGAAATTTAATCGGCGATGGTAACAAAAAGCGTTTCAATGACGATCATCTGCGATTGATTACGGCCATCGGACACCAAGCCGCTCTCGCAATAGAGGACACCACGTATTACTCAGCGCTGGTGCAAAGCGAGCGGTTGGCGGTAATGGGGCAGACAATTGCAACGTTGTCTCACCACATCAAAAACATTTTGCAAGGCATCAGTGGTGGCAGCTATTTGATCGAATCTGGACTGGGCAGCGATGACACCGACGCAGTCCGGCGGGGATGGAGTATTGTTGATCGCAACCAAGAACGAATCTCAAATCTGGTGATGGACATGCTGACGTTCAGTAAAGAACGCGAGCCAGAGAAAGTTGACGGCGATCTAAACGAAATTGTTGGTGATGTATTGGAATTGATGCAGACCCGCGCAGGAGAGTTTGGCGTCGATTTGGAAAGCGATTTATGCAGCAAATTGCCAGTCGCATCCTTCGACCCAGACGGGATGCATCGTGCAATCATGAACCTGGTCACGAACGCGATTGATGCCGCATCGGGAATGCTGGCGGCGGATGATCATTCTGATTCGGACAATTCAAGTGAACAGGAAATCGAAGAATCGCCAAAGGTGTTCGTACAGACAACCTTTGACCTGAAAACGGGTTGGATAATTGATGTGATAGATAACGGTCCTGGGGTTGCATCAGAGGATCAAGAGAAAATCTTTTCGCTCTTTGAATCACGCAAAGGAATGCGTGGAACAGGACTGGGGTTACCCGTCAGTGCCAAGATCATGCGAGAGCACGGTGGAGAAATTGACATTGTGCAAACCGAGAGCATGACCGGAACTTGCTTTCGTCTACGTCTTCCACCCGATGGAACTCGAACATCCGAAATGGAAAATCGTGAGACTTTGAGCTAGGACTGATCAACGAGAATGCTTGGCGGATCGTTAACCCGTCCAATGCGTTGGCATGTTGCCCTGATAACGGGCATCCGCAAAGTTTCTAAGCCACTTGGTCGCTCGTAGAGTTTCCGCCCGCTTTAATTCTGCTGGTTGATTTGTGGGTTTGGACAATTCTAGCTCAACACGATTGGCAAACTGATACAGCGACTCGCTTGGGGTCCGAGTAAAACCTCTGCGACCAAGCATACGATCGACACGTGACAACATTTTTCTACAAAGGCGGTCGGCGGTATCACTTGGCGTTTCATTGGTTTTCTTGAATCGTCTGACCAACCAACCGACCAATCCAATCAAAATTGCAATCTGACCGTACCGAAAAATCACATAGAACGTGTCCGTTGCTCGAAGTGAAAACAGATACCCCCAAACGTTGCCAAAAAAGCCACGAACACCACCGCCGGAATCGATATCTCCTAAAAAACCTGCGTCAGTTTGAACTTGCGAAGCCAACGCACCCTGTGGCGAAACACTTCGGTAGCTGCGCCCGGGGGTTGATTCAATCGCAAACCAACGTTGCGTTTCGTCGTCGTATGCTTCCACCCAAGCGTGCGCATCGCGATTACGGGCCAACCAAACGCTAGGATCTTCACTTTCTTCGTCAGCAACGTAACCCACGACATAGCGAGTCGGAACATCTGCGGCGCGAAGCAAAAGTGCAGTAGCAGTAGCAAAGTATTCACAGTGTCCTGGATGTCGACTGTTCAAGAAATGCAAAATCGGGTCCGAATCTGGTGGACGACGAATGAGTTCTAAGCCGTATGAAAAGTTGGATCGAAAAAAGGATGCGATTGCATCTGCCTTCTCCTTGGTCGATTCCGCGTCTTTGAAAATGGTATTCGCGATCAGGGATAGGTCTTCACGCTTTTTCGATTCGATCTCAGTTAACAGCATCCGCTCGGTAGCTGTCAAAGTGGTTTCAGGTGGGCGAGACTCTGCGCCGATCACGTAGGGCTTGCTTGTATCCACACCGACGCGGATCGCTTGATGGCAGGTGATGGTTAGCGAAAAACTCCTTGCTTCCATCCAGCGAGAACCCAGCGGTAAAAACGCACTGTTCCCTCGCATGGGATCGCCAATGATTTCCATCTGTGCTTGTCTGCCAGAATCAACGGGGGCAAGCTCGAATCGATTTAGCTTGGATCCAAAACTAGACTTCAAATTGACTTGTCCAGGTCCGCTTGGAAAGATCGAACGATCAGCGAGCGGAGAATCTACAAGGTCATCACTGGAAATTTTTTCGGTAGCACTGTACCAACGCGAATCCCGATAAAAGTCAAAAACGTTGCCTCTTAGATATCCCGGAAGTTGGTTTGAGTGGACCACCATCACAGTTGCTTTCGGGTCGATTGTCAGATGTTGTCTAACCGAACCAAGGCTGCTGCCGCGCACGTACCTCATTCCGCCGACCAATCGAGTATGCTCGACCGCTTCGATGGTCGATTGAAGTCGTTTCTGTAGGTCGTTCTGAATCGATGGTAAAAGCATGTCCGTAACGCTGGCGACCGCACCGGTAATCATCATCAAGACCGTCGCGGTTGCAACGATCACGACGCGCCGCTGTCGCCACGCTTGGCGGGTGTTCGCACCAGAATTTCCAACCATTTGGTTCACATGACCATCAGGTCCAAGCGAAATACGTTGGGGGAATACGATTTTCGTGGCGGCCAAGAATCCCAAGCAAGTCAACACACCGACGGTCGTTTGAGCCTGAAGCGAACGACTCACTCCTCCGCAAGCAACGCATAACAAAACGAGCGACAGACCTAGGAACGGCATGAGTGCATGTCCGCGTGACGGTCTAAGCGCCCAAAGGAAAAGCGTCGAAAAGAAAGAAAAGTGAGCTAGCGTATCTACCACAACCGCGACCGTATTTCCGCCTTCCCCCAGACCGCCTGGGACTCGCCACCCGATTGATATCACGGCTGCGGCAAGCATTCCCGTCATCAACCACTGAGGTTTCACCGCTGCGTTGGCTCTTGAATCGCGTGTTGCCTTGCTCCAGCTCAGTCTCTTGTTGTGGATCCACACGATCAAAAGGATTGCCACGATCGAAAACATGCCCAATGTTGGCCACTCATCAAACGTTGAAGACATAAAACCAGCCTGGATTGCAACAAGCATCCCCAACACGCTTGTTGACCGGTTCATGACATCACCTCTGATGCGGCTAAAACAGGTGTTGTGTCACCAAGCAATTCAGGATTCGACTCATAGCGAACCACGTTTACATGATGAATCAGATCGTCTTTTTCTGCTGCCCGATGGTTGGTTTTGTTGTTAGCGGCGTGCTTGTTTTGGCCTAACTGGTTACGAACGGTAAACAAAATGACCGAAGCGGGGTCAACCGTTTCAAGAACGGTCTCGATTCGATGATCGCTTTCGGTAGAGTCGATCATCGTGGCATCGGCTAACTGGACCATCAATTTTGATAGCTCCGAAAGGCCTTGAAAGTCGTCCCGCAAGAAAGCGGCAACTGGTTCACTCGAAACGTACATGTGTGTCGAAATCGACAGCCTGCTCCAGTGCTCGATTGCGGTGGCCACCCATCTTAGCAGTTGCTCAAAATCAGCTTCCTGTTCTTTGGATGACTTTGTGCGATGAATCGATTCATCGATGGACGCATCAACGATGATCGTGGCCATCCTAGTTGAAGGGCTTTGGAACTCTTGCACGATAGGACGCCCAAGCCTTGCCCAAGAACGAAAGTCCCAACGTCGAACTGGCATGCCAACTTCATACTCGCGATTACCCGCAAAATCAAAACTGTCGCCCGATTGCCATCTTTGGGTCCAACGACTCACTTGATTCATTAATTGCCCACACATCAGATCCTTCTCGCGATCCAATGGAGCGGGGGCGATGGCAATCGATGCATTGCTGTCCCACCTGCGATTACATTCAAACAGGTGAAATGGAAACCGAGTTCTCGATTCGACGGCTGGCAACCAATGTACACCTCGCTTGTTCCCCTTCAGTTGAACGTGTGTTTGCAGTCGACCATCTGCCTCGATGAATGGAACCCATTGAAAGCTCTGTTGATCATAGGGCTCAACAGGATGATCCGATTTCAGCCCCATACTCAATGGCGGGTTCGCAAACCCAATGCGATTGTCAAAGGTCGGAATTCGATTGCGGTGATGTAGATGCATGGTGACGGGAAATGACTCACCTGCAACGGCATAGTTGGGCAGCGTTAAATGAACTGCCAATCTCGGACCAAACAATTGATTGGCGATCATGCCAATAAATAACATCGTGGAGGTCGCCGCAAACATGCCCATCCAAGGATATCCCCAGACGATGTTTAGCGAAATGATTGTGATCAATAACAGCGAGGCCGAAGCCCCTGTCATGGATCGGCGAATGCCCGAGATGAAAGAAACGGGCATCCACAGCCAACTCCTAACGCTGCGTCCAGCATCCATGTGTTCGCCTAAATTGGGATGTCAGTTTTCTGTACGATATCTTCTACGATTCGGACAACGTTGGAACTGGCCCCTACGCCGCTTCTCGGAACCAAACGGTGTGCGATCACGGAGACGGCCAGCGATTGGACATCATCTGGAATCACAAAGCTGCGTTGCGACAACAATGCTCTCGCTTTTGCTGCCTGAAGCAGCATCTTTGACCCGCGCGGACTACAGCCAACGCGTATTCTTGAATCGCGTCGCGTTGATCCAATCAGATCAACGATATAGCTGGCGACGTTGCGTTCAACATGAACTTGTCGAACCGCTGATTGAAGCACCAACAGCTCAGTCCGGTCCATGACAGGTAAATGATTGCTTTGCAAGTTACCGTCGTCGGATGCAGATTCATCCTTTGTCTCTAACAGCAAATCAATCTCGCTTTCCGCGTCGGGATAGTCCATGGAAAGCCGCAGCAGAAATCGATCTAGCTGAGATTCAGGCAGCGGAAATGTGCCTTCAAAACCGCTGGGGTTTTGCGTCGCGATAACCAAAAAAGGTTTCTTCAGTTCGTACTGGTTTCCGTCAATGGTGACCTGTGATTCGGCCATCGCTTCTAGCAGCGCGCTCTGGGTACGAGGTGACGCACGATTGACTTCATCTGCGATTAGTAAATCACAAAAAATCGGACCGGGGCGAAACTCGAAGTTGCCAGTCGAAGGCTGGAAAACCGAACTGCCTAGAATGTCTGCCGGTAACAAATCGGGCGTGCATTGGACACGAGCAAATTTCAAGTCGATTAAGGCGGCAAGCGACTTCGCAAGTGTTGTCTTGCCGACGCCTGGAACGTCCTCTAACAGCACGGATCCTCCTGCCAGCATTGCCGTCAGAACATGCTCGATCACATCCTGTTTACCCAGAATGATGTTTCGAAGGCTGGAACGCACCTGATCCAGCTTTTGCAGCGACTCTGTAACACTGGTGTTTTCAAAGGGGGACGCTGTCGATGAACCGTCACTAAACAAGGGGCACGTCCAAGATGCGGTAAGCGATGAAGAGGTAAACAAGGGAGCTGAACGTGTCGTAGTTTACGTTTACTGGCAAGGCGTGTGTGAATCCTCCACGATCTTTTTTTGATCAATCCACGTGATTGGAACCCGGCAATCCGCAAGTTTGTTTTCTGCGGCGTCGGATCGGATTGCAAAGACCTGTAGATCTTGATTGGCAATTTGGTGCAAATTCAAGATACTTGGGGATCGCCACTCCCGTTCCTTTCGCCAATCGTACGTTTTGCCGATTGGGTGAAATCGAAATCGGTCATCAGGTTTTAGCTTGTTTCTATCAGCGGATTGACCGTAAATGACAGGCTGACATCCCATCGACTTGGCCGCAGACTTGCGAATAGCAATGCCGAATGGTTCGTAGTCCCAGCGGCCCAAGTGTGGACGAAAACAACGCTGGGACAATGTTTGGCTTAGTGAGTTTTCAGTCAGGCAGACCACTGGGGTTTTCTTTGACGTGGCAACCGATGACGTTAACAGCCGTCCGTTTCTAAGAATCTGTTGCAGCGAATCAAGCGGTCGGCGATTCAAAACGGAATCGTCACCAAGGATTATCGAGTCGCGGTATTGGTTGATGGTCTCGTCAGGCCAAGGCCCCGTCGGGGCGCGGGTGCAGTGAATCAGCCATTGACCTGATTGCGTGATCCAAGAAGCATCGGTTGGGTAGCAAAACTGTGTAGACGACTTAGAAGATTCAATAACGCATTTTGATTGATCGCTACTGAAATCAACCCATCCGATCGCGCCCGCTTGAATCAAGGAAGCCGCGTCGGACTTGAATGCTCTGGCACTGTTGGCTGACGGGACCGCGATGCGGATCGACGCATCTTTAAAACGGCTCAAACGGGATCTTAGTGCGGCCGAGATTCGGCCACCCCGCCGAACGTGAACTGCATCGATTCGATCAGCAATTTCTAGCAAAACCTGATCGCGTGAAAGTGAACCGTCGTTAGTCTGAACTGAGATCTCCGCGTGCTTTTTTTCGCTCGGTTGAGACAATTGTTTTTCACCGGCAATTGCGACACGAATGATCGTGGCATCAAAAAGCTCGGCAGCTCGAATCGCCCAGGGCTCGATTGCTGAACCCGATGCGATCATCAAAACTCCTTCACGACGACGACAATCTGAAATACGTCGTGACAAGAACCGACAGACGTGCCAGTGGATTTCAGGCCGATGTCCAAGTCGACTGCTAGTCAACGCAATCAGAGGTTTGTCAGAGTCCAGCCAATGGTGCGGGTCTCTGATTTTCAAATCACCCAGCATGCTAACGATCCGCTGCCAACGTCGTTGCCGGAGCCGTTCATGCCCAAGTTGTCCAGACGACTCCTGCATCGATCCTTCCTTAGCGAGTATCATTTGACGTTTACGCAGTCCAGTGTACTGGATTTGCATCGCGGTCACTAAAACCAGATTGTTTGTTTCGTGGAAGAAAAGATCGCAGGCGATTCATCAATGCATGCAAGTGACCTCTATGCTGCTACGCCGTGGCAGGCTGGCCAGGAATGGGCGAACGCATTGACGCACGGATTGGCGGCGATCGGAACGATCGTCGTGGCGATTCCGTTGTTGGCAGCGACGCAGTCTGCCGGAATGATGTTGGCTTGCGGCGCTTACATGGCGTCTGTCTTTGGAACGTTTACCTGTTCGACGCTATCGCATCTGGTGCGTCCGAGCCCACTGTTAATTCGCTTGCGATCTTGGGACCAAGCGGTCATCTACACGATGATTTCAGGAACCTACACCCCGTTGATTTACCAATTCGCCGATGACTCGGTTCGCCCGTGGTTGCTTGCGGCAATTTGGATCGCAGCTGGTTATGGATTCCTTAATAAGGTGGCGTTGAAGCATCGGGTCAATTCGATCAGCACGGTCACCTATCTTTTGCTGGGTTGGTTGCCGTCGATTCCATTGATTGGTCGTGTTCCTTCAAGCGTAGTGATGGGGATGTTCATTGGCGGAACCCTCTACACCGTTGGTGTTGGGTTTTTGGTCAACGATCACAAGGTTCGTTACATGCATGTCATGTGGCACTTGCTAGTGATCATGGCTGCACTTGCACACTACTGGACCATCTATCGCTACGTCGTATTGCAGTCATTGGTGCTGTAGTAATTAAAGATGGCGGATGCAAAACTTCTTAGGCCACTGCGATCATTCACAATCGGCGCGCAGGACCGATTAATCCGAAAGTAGGGATTCTGAGGGCTTTTGTGGTGAAACTCTCCCCTGGATATTTGATATTCGCTCGCCTACCTCAATACGCGAACTACGTTCGATCTTTCGATTGGGACGCAATGGCGTGAACATTTTGGTGAACGCGCTTCCCACTTGGGCATCGCTGCGACGGCGTTGCCGTTGGGACATGAAAAGTGTCTCGATTCAAACACCTGTGTTTTCATCCAGCTTGATCCGAAAGAGTAACCATCATGAAGTCGACCTTCCGAACACAATCCCTGATCGCTTCGCTTGCGATCGCCGCTCTGATGTTTGGCAGCCTGCAAGCGCAAGAAAAAGATGGCAAGAAAGAAATGATTGCCAAGGCCAAGCCTGTCGCAAGGGCCATCGCTTCAAGTCCCAAAGTCCGTCCCCTGAGTGTGTCGGTTGATTTGCTCAGCAAGACCCGCCTGGAAGGCACGTTGACCGATGCAACCACCCTTGAAATGCAAACTTCCTTTGGTGGAGCCAGCATTCCGCTTTCCGAAGTCGCGGGAATTCGTTTTGCCTCGGCCGAAAACGCATCGACAACGGTAGTCATGCTTAATGGTGATTCAATCACCGGCGCAACTGATGTCAAACTGGTCACGGTCGAAACTGAATGGGGCACCGCTACGATCAACGGATCGAACATCTCTTCGATCATGTTCGTTCCCGGTTTAGACTGGAATCCAGCGTCGGGCTTGAATGGCAAGCGATGGAATTTGATCAACCAGAAAGCTGCTGTTAAGCCCAAGACTACGGCCGCGCCAGCGAACACCAACAACGTCCGCACCATGGCTCCATCGGCACCTCGCCAAGGTTACCCAACGAACATCCAGCCAAGCCAAATCTACCGGACTCGCTAAACTTGATCGAGCTTCATCGTGGTAATCGAGATTCGACAAGAGTTCCGGCGACCCGAGAATCGTTCACTCTGATTGCGACGCTGGCTTCGATTTCGCGGCAATTCGCACACTGAAACAGTGCTTCGACGGCCCAATCTACGGTTGGGGCCGTTTTTTTTTACATTTGCAGTAGTGAACGATTGTTTTTGACCTCGTTTAACCTACTATCGAGTAGCCTTCGAGCCATAACGGGCTTGAGGATTGCTTCGTTTATCGGAGCACAACCGCTCTGCATGATTGCAGAGCAAAACCGCTCGGGGGATGCGGATGACCGACGCCATGCACAGCACGGCTCGCAAAAACGTTTGGATTGGTTTCTTTTCCCCCTTTGGAGGATCTCTACTGTGAAGTGGATTTCTCAATTGTTCTACGCGTCGGCATTTATGCTGACAACAGCCAGCATGAGCTTGGCTGGAAACTGCAGCTGCGATCCTTGCAGCAGCGGATCAGGCGCTTGCACCGGCGGTGCTGGCGGCATGTCATCAAGCTACGGCATGGTTGACGGTGGTGCCTCTGGCATCGGTTCCGGCGGAGCCCTTAGTGCCGGTGGCGCATGCGGACCATCGGTCAGCTATGAAACGCGAACGGTCATGCGTTCGCAAATGGTCACCGAGACTCGCGAAGTTCCTGTGACGACATACCAACGTCAGACCAAAACTCGCATGCGCAACGTCACTCGCCGTGTCGCACGCGTCGAAACGAAGCAACAAACCTACACGGTTAACGTTCCACAGACGCAAACGCGTACCGAAAATTACACCGTTCAAGTCGCTGTGCCTTACACCGAGGAAGTGCCCTACACGGTTCAGGTTCCTGTGACCACGCAAGTGGAACAGTCCTACCAAGTATCGGTTCCTTACACCGAGCAAGTTTCGCAAACGTACACGGTTCAAGTCCCGCAAACTTCGCAAGTTGAACAGACTTACACGGTCAGCGTTCCTTACACCGAAACGCAAACGCAGAACTACATGGTCAACGTTCCTTACACCGAGCAAGTCGAACAGGCTTACACGGTTCAGGTTCCTGTTCAACAAACGCGTGAAGAAACCTACACCGTTAGCGTTCCTTACACCGAGAACGTTCAACAAACCTACACAGTCAACGTGCCCGTCACTTCGACGCGAACTCAGACTTATCAAGTCAGCGTTCCCTACACCGAAATGATCACGCAAAACTACACCGTTCAGGTTCCTTACACCGAAACGCAAACACAGACCTACAGTGTCAACGTTCCCTACACCGAAACGGTTCAACAGCCTTACACGGTCACGGTTCCTTACACCGAAGCAGTTCAACAGAACTACACGGTTCAGGTTCCCTACACCGAGCAAGTCGCTCAAAATTACACCGTTCGCGTCCCAGTTCAGGAAACCCGCACCGCCTACCGTACGGTTAGCAAGCGAGTTCCAGTTACCACCATGCGTACGGTTAGCCGTGACATGGGCAGCTACCAAAGCGTTCCTGTCACCGTTGGTGGTGGTTCGTCATACAGCAGCAACTACGGCGGTGCCGGTTACGCCAGCGGCGGACGTCGCGGCGGTGTTCTGGGTGGTCTTCTAGGTCGACTCGGTTGCAAGGGCGGACACGGATGCGGCGGCGGTTCATCCTGCGGCAGCAGCTGTGGAAGCTGTGGCGGTTGCGGATCCAGCTGTGGATGTGCTCCTGAACCAGTTTGCCCAACGGTTTGTTACAAGAAGGTGTGGGTGCCAAACATTGTTTGCGAACAAGTTCCTTGCACCACGTATCAAACTCAGTGCAGCCAAGAACCGTACACTTACACGGTCACCAAGTACACGTGCCAAACGCAAACGCGAATGGTTCCTGTTACCCGAACCCGCACTGAAACTCGTTCGCGTACGGTCAACGTGACCAAGTACACGACCGAGCAACGCATGCGTGCCGTTCAGGTTCAACGAAGTCGCACCGAGCAACGCTCACGCGACTACACCGTCACCAAGTACCGCACCGAAACTCGGTCGCGTCAAGTTCCTGTTCGCCGTTGTCGCACGGAAACTCGCACCCGCGAAGTTCCTGTGACCACGATGACGACTCAAACACGAACTCGCACTGTGCCTGTCACTCGGACTCGTACTGAAACTCGTACGCGTTCGGTGCCTTACACCGTCATGACGACTCAGCAACGGACTCGAATGGTTACGGTTCAAAAGACTCGTCAAGAACAACGGACCCGCAGTTACCAAGTGCAAAAGACTCGCACCGAAACTCGCACCCGTACCGTTCCTGTCACGACGATGACGACTCAAACTCGCACCCGTACGGTGCCTGTGACTCGTACTCGTATGGAAACTCGCACACGCATGGTTCCTCAAACGACCATGACGACCGAGCAACGTACCCGTACCGTCAATCGCACCCGAATGGAATCGCAAACGCGAAGCCGTCAGGTGAACTTCACGGTCAACGTACCGCAGCAACGTACTCGTTCTTACAACGTGACTGTCTACGACAATGTCACCGAGCAAGTGCCGGAAAACTACACTGTGTGCGTTCCCGTTCAATCGACTCGCACCGTTCAAGTGCAAGTGTGCAAGCAAGTGCCGACGACCATTCAGGTTCCGGTTTACAGCTACAACACTTCACCCGTGATGTCGTCTTCGGACATCAGCAGCGGCACCATCATTGATGGTGGCAGCAGCATGATGGGCGAAACCATCATCGACGGTGGCTACAACGAAGGTGCTGTCTCGGTCGAAAGCCCCATGCAAACCGGTGCTGGTTGCAGCACTTGCGGTGGCTAGTCGCGATCTTTACAGACGTCATTCGATTTGAATGACTGTTTCACAATGAAAGCCTCGCAGGGTAAAAGCTGCGGGGCTTTTATATTTTGGCCTAAGTCAAATCACCTTGATTTTTAGCCAACCGATGCTTTGCGTACCGTGACATACTTCCGCGAAACCCAGCTTGCAAAATAGAACCACGGAACCAGTAGCCCCACCCAGACCCACGTCAATGCACTGGCGTTTAACGACTCGGCGTAAAGCAAGAGTCCCAAAGCCGCAACAAACTCTGCAAACGGTTTTATCATTCCCGTTACCAAAACAATCGTGTCCGATCGAACCTTCGGGTCCAAAATTGAATAGGCCGCAGCTAAACCAGGATCGTGCAATGACCTCCTCAATACATTTAGACCACTGCCCAGGGTAAATACAAACATCAACATGCCCAACGAATTCGAAGCTAACGCTGCGACTCCCATCACGGCCAAGCACGCTGGATAAAGCGTCAACGGAACTCCGATTCCAAAGCGATCCAAGAGCTTGCCGGACACAAAAATTTGAATCAGCAAAATCAATCCATCATTGATCGCATAGAACGCGGCAAAGTAACGGATCATTTTCTCTTCGGATAACAAGTAATCATTAGCCACCACATTCCACTGATAACCCAGTAACGTCAGCACAATGACTTTCAATGCAACAAGTGCAGCCAATCCGTAGCCGTATCGATACAAATGACGATTTCTTTTGACCGACGCCTTCAGTGCTCGCAACGTTTTCTCTTCTTTTCGCGACCATCGCGGTAAAAAGAATGACAACATCATCGTCATTGCGTCCAAGACTGCAATGATTGCCAACCAGGTCGTCGCCGAAACAATGCTCGCTTCATAAGACAGGCAAAATCCGGCGATGATGCCAGCAATGGGGGCTCCCGCAAGAACCACGACAAACGGTTTTGTGGAGGACGATTTCGCAAAGAAATCATTGGCCATCGTGGTGGCGTAGATGGTGTTCAAACAACCGCGAACCTCTGCCAACACAAAGATCGTGGTAACAACGATCATCGAAAAAGGCATCGTTTCGATCTTTAGCGACAATAACAGCGACACCAAACCTAGTAACAACCAAGTCACCGCCAAGCAGAGACGATGACTCGCATACCAAACTGCGGATCGAGTCAAAACCGAAATTGCGACAACCGCGATCGCCGAGGCTGTGAGAGCCAGGGGCAGTGCTTCACTGCCCACCCGCGCCATCAAGAGGCTGACGCCCAGAGCACGAGTCAGAACGTAAGCCGCAGTGCTTAGGAACGAAAACCCAAACAAGGTTGCCTTCGGGTTGGGCTTTCCGAACTTCAAGTCAAACGCTCGCTTACCACGTGATGCAATCGCATTACTTCTCTTTAAGGCTTAACACGGCTGATCGAGCTCTCGCCAAAAAATCATTCTTTGGCTCGCCAGCTTCTAAAAAGATCGGCGGTCCAATGGTAATGCATGACAAAAGTGGAACCGGCAAGACCTCACCCCTAGGAAGGATGCGGTTGACATTGTCGATGTAGACGGGAACCAATTCAAGATCCGGCCGCTTCTTTGCCATATAGAACAGACCGCTTTTGAATTTTCCCATCTCATCTTCGTTAGACGATCTTCCGCCTTCAGGAAACATGATCAATGAATACACGTCGCCCATTTGTTGCAACATGATATCGATCGGGCTTTTGTGAACCTTGATTTCCTTGCGATCAACCAACAACGCATTGAAACTCTTGGCCAAGTGAGGTTTTAACCAGCCACCGGTCCAATAGTCTTTCGCAGCGACCGGCCGAGTCACACTGCGGAGTTCTCGGGGTAGCGACGACCACAACACGACAGCATCCAGGTGGCTGGTGTGATTGGCGAAATAGATGCGTTGGCAAGTGTCCGGCTGACAATCGACCCAGCGAACGGTAAATCCGCTGAATAGTTTAGCCAATAACACAATCGCGTGGCTGGTAAGCGTCATGGAGTAGTGGGGCTAAATCACAGGAGCAGCACCCAAGCAGCGCCGCATCGCTTTCCAGTTTAGCCGCTGGCGCAATGGAAACGCAGACCACTAAAAGCCAAAAGTAAAATGAAAGCTAATGCAGGGTAGAGACTCCGCCTAACCCTGTTTAACCATGTAAAAACAGGCCCCGGAGCGGCACTAGCAATTCTGAGTCGATTCGATAAACTTTCACACGCAGCACTGACGCGTCTCACGCGACTCTGTCTGCCACGCCTCCGTAGCTCAACTGGATAGAGCATCGGTCTTCGGAACCGAGGGTTAGGGGTTCGAATCCCTTCGGGGGTACTTTGCTTGCAGGCACTGAGATGCCGCGAGTGGTACCGAGTTGCGAATCAGGCCCGTTTTTGCGGGCTTTTTTCGTGGACTTCTCGTTCGCTCCACTGCGTGTCGCTTGATGCGGCTTCGGATTTCGCTTCGCGTTTGACGGTTTATCGCTTCGGGTTTCGCTTCGCCTTTTGCTTTCGGATCCGCCGTGCGTGCCCGTGGTCGATTCGGTTGTCTTTGCTCGCTCGAAACTCTCGCGGGTCGCCATCGCATAGTGCATCATCGCGACCGGGACGCTATTGCCCAACCATTCCGCAACATCCTTCGCTGGGAACTTTGCCATTAATTCCGTTTCTCGCGTTGCTCGCAAATTTTGAAACAGACGCGGCCACGTCTGGTGGCCCGCACGCGTGATGATCTTCTCGAACGTCGTTCGTAAGTTTTGCTTTGGGTCGCTATACCGAGTGATTACCGACGTCGCTCCTTCGGCAGCGGCGTCCCATGCGTACTCAAGATGCGGACGCAGCTCGGGAAAGACCGGACAGACGCGGATTCCGCCTTTGATGGTGTGTTCCGTCTTGGGTGCTCGGATGGTCATGTGACCTTCGGGAAGGTTGATGTCGGACCATTGCAGTCCAAGAACCTCGGTTGGGCAACGCAAACCGCCATAGCGGCATAAAGCGATGATGGTTCGCCAATCAATGCACGGTGATGCTTCGATGCAATCGTCGATGATGCTGGCGGCGATGAACTCTTGGCGTTTGACATTGCCTCGGCAGGTTGAAACCAGATGTGAGAACGGATTCTCGGTGACGTAGCCGCGACTAATTGCTTCGCGGTACAGTGTCTTGGCTCGTCCGCAACGGCGGCGGACGGTTTCGTCGGCCAAGCCCTTCTTGTTCTTGTCGCGAAGGTTACGTTCAGTCAATAACCAGATTCGCCAATCACTGGCGTCGGAGGGTTTGATCTCGTCGAGCATTCGGTCGGCACCGAAATGGTCGAGCATGCAACGTTTGGCCCGTTCGTAGTTTGCCGTCGAATTCGGTTTGCTGTGGGCCTGTTTAGCGATAAACATTTCTCACCATTCGCCAAGCGTCAGGCGTTTGGCCGATGCGTCGGCCAAACCGACACTGACCAAGCGTTCGCGAATGGGGCCGTCGATGGATTCGAGCCACATCGCGGTTTGACGATCCACAGAGTCTCCGGCGATCTTAGCGGAGAGCAAGTGTTCCACGCGTCGGCAGACTTCTTCGGCGGTTTTCTTGGATGTCTTGCCGAGACGGAGTGTTTTGCG
>CAYVAN010000058.1:22914-23414 GCA_964449225.1 uncultured Rhodopirellula sp. | reverse complement strand
GTCTCATGTTGTCATGCCCGCCGCGATCGGAGCGATCCGCATCGCTCAGCTAGCGTCCAAAGAAGACATTGATAAGAACTTGCCAGAGGAAAGATACCGAATGGTCCATGGCCAGCCTCTGTCGTGCCTTGTCACACCGGCTGTAGAGAACAAAGTAAAAGACGAAGTCGAAGAACTAGCCAATCTCGCGTCCGACTTGGCTCATTCCATCGCAACAAAGAAGTCCGAAGTCGTCGATGCTGATTGAAATGGGCCAGCGCTGCTAGAGTCGCAGCGGAAAATGCAAGCACATTCGTTTCTAGAAACCAGGGCAAACCAGTTTTTCAAACTGGACAATGTCGCCTGGCGCTCGGAGTGCGATAGCGCTTCCGGCTCGGAGAGCCGAGCGACAATGGTGAGCGCTACAGAGTGATGAAGTGATTTGCCCTGGTTTCTAGACGTAGGTGTCTAGACGTAGGTGTCTAGACTCAGCGCCTCTTCGACCGCTTCTTGATATTCTT
>CAYVAN010000058.1:2975-22904 GCA_964449225.1 uncultured Rhodopirellula sp. | reverse complement strand
GTCTCATGTTGTCATGCCCGCCGCGATCGGAGCGATCCGCATCGCTCAGCTAGCGTCCAAAGAAGACATTGATAAGAACTTGCCAGAGGAAAGATACCGAATGGTCCATGGCCAGCCTCTGTCGTGCCTTGTCACACCGGCTGTAGAGAACAAAGTAAAAGACGAAGTCGAAGAACTAGCCAATCTCGCGTCCGACTTGGCTCATTCCATCGCAACAAAGAAGTCCGAAGTCGTCGATGCTGATTGAAATGGGCCAGCGCTGCTAGAGTCGCAGCGGAAAATGCAAGCACATTCGTTTCTAGACGTAGGTGTCTAGACTCAGCGCCTCTTCGACCGCTTCTTGATATTCTTGATCTGTCATTTCAAGAATCTCGCGCATGTCGGCGAGCACCTTCAACTTCGAATCGCTCATTTCCGGGTCAGCAGTCGCGGCCAGAAACATCACTTGCAGCGCGGACGAGGCTTGAGAGCGATCCCAGTGACGCGAAACCGTCAAAACATAATTTGACGCTTCAATCTGGTTTTGCTGAGCGATCGAACAGAGTCTTCCGATTTCGTCACGGTCAACTCTTCTGTCCAACAGATGTGCCGCAATTCGTTGTAGAGCCGCGATTTCGGGTTCGCTGATTGTGCCATCAACCAAGGTCACTAAAACGGACGCCCGTATCGCCTCTTCGGCAAACTGACTGGCCTTGGTCGCTTCGTGCGATTCACGATCCATCTCTAATACGGATGAATCCCAGGTCGCACGGCATTCGTCGCACTGCACAAATAACTCTGCCGCCGCAACCGGAACGGTTGGGATGAAATACAGCGTCAAAAACGGTCGGCGAGCTCGCAATCGATAAGTCTGGTCGACCGCGCATGACGGACAATAGAAATTGCCGCGATCGCGAGTCGTCGTAATGTTCATGGTTCCAATCAGGATCATGATCAACATATTCCAGCATGATTACTATCGAAGGTCAGTGCTCCGCCGCGTTACTTTACCCGCAAATCAACCCGCAACCACCCTTTATCTGAAGCCGGATCGATTGCCAATTTTCGCTCATCGCCAAGGTTTGATTATGACGATAACAACGGATAGGCCTCGCCCTGCCCATCTTGTGAAACTCGTCGCATGCCGATTCTTCCTGTCTCCACGTCTCGCACCAGCACGCCGCTGAGCAATCAGCGACTGTTGCATCAATTGAACAATGATCAATTGGAATTGCAGCGTCAATATGACCAGTTGAGCACGGGACAACGCGTGCTTCGACTGTCCGACGATCCAGCAGCCGCAGGTCGCGCGGTTGCTTTGCACCGGGGAATTGACCGATCCGAACAATTGGTTCGCAATACCAACAGCACGGCGAACTTTTACCAGGGCGCGGACTCTGCGCTTGAACGTGTTGACAATGCACTCATTCAAGCCCGTGCCTCGGCAGTCGAGGGAGCACAGGGGGTCATTTCAGATGACGAACGTGCGGCTATCGCAACATCGATCCAGGAATCCATCAACGCAGTATTCGCGGCCGGGAACTCAGTCTTCCGCGACCACCAGTTGCTAGGTGGTTTTTTGGATACCGGCAGTGCATTCGCGTTTGATGGGAAAGACATCCTGTTTCAAGGAACCGATGCGGTCGCGCGGACCAAAGTGGGCGCAGGAATTCCGACCGCCATCAATGTTAATGCCAGCGAATCGATCGGCGCGTTCGCAACCTTTCTGGAAGGCGATCCGCTCAATGCTGCGTTGGATGAAAATAGCCGCCTGGTGGACCTGCGTCGTGGGCAGGGCGTCACGCCTGGTGTCATCCAGATTTCGGGCGGAGGAAACTTTGTTGATGTCGATTTAACCAATGCGTCAACCATCGGTGATGTGGCTTCATTGATTTCAGAAGTAGAACTCGATGGGCGGCCAATTACTGCGTCGTTGACCAGCGATGGGATTCGGATCGAATATGTTGACGGCTTGGCTGGAACGTTGGCGATTACCGATTCGGTCGGCAGCACGACCGCGAGCGAGCTTTCAATCTCGAATCCGGCAGGTCTGATTGCTCCGCCCATCATCGGCGACAACCTTTCGCCGCGGGTTACCAAAGGAACCAAGCTGACGGATTTGAATGACGGTGCGGGATTGTCGCTTGGATCGGGCATTCGAATCGACCAGGGGGATCGATCCTTCACCGTGAATTTTGATGATGCGGAAACGCTGGGCGATGTCATGATCGCAATCAATCGAAGCGACGCCGATGTCAAAGCCGAATTAAACGAGGCCGATGGTCGACTCGTTCTACGCAGCCTTCGCAGCGGCGTGGACTATTCAATCGGTGAAAATGGTGGAGACGATGCTCGCAGCCTCGGCATTCGATCGGCAACAGAAGAAACGCCTTTGTCGGATCTGAATCGTGGCCGGGGACTAAGATTAAACCTGGATGCGCCGGATCTAACCATCGTGCGTCCAGACGGCGTAGAGCTTGACCTAGAACTTGAAGACGCTGGAACCATCGAAGACGTCATCGAGCTGATTCGCAACCATCCACAGAACCAGGATTCTCGCCGCGTTTTGGTCGACTTGAACGACGTCGGCAACGGGCTGCAGCTGAAAGCACCGCCCGATGCGAACCCGTTACTGATTCGCCAAAATGGAACCAGTGACGCTGGCATCCAACTTGGTTTGATCCCGCCCGGACAATCCGAAGTAACCGGTGGTATCGTCGGGTCAGTCGATACGATTGTCGGTCGGGACTATGTTCCGCGTGACGCCGGCGGGTCGCTCGACACACTTTTGCGTTTGCAGCAAGCTGTCTTAGACGGTGACATCCCAGAAATTGGACGGCTGCAGGCCAAGATCGATGGCGATTTGGACCAGGCCAGCCGAACACGCGGTCGCGTCGGAGTTTGGTCTCGCAATCTGGAGGCGTTGAGGGAGACTGCTGAAGGGGACGTCATCGCCATGCGGAGCCAGCTGTCCAATGAGATTGATGCGGACCTGACGACAGTCATCAGCGAACTCAATCAGCGGCAAGTTGCGCTGGAAGCTTCGTTGCGTGTGATAGGGCAGACTGCTCAGTTGACCGTTTTGAATTACCTGTAGCAAAACTCACTTGAACTTCCTGTCGCGATTTCGTCGATTGATCGAACCAATCGTGCCGATAAAACGGGTGAGCGCGGTTGGCATTCAAGGGCCGCAAAATTTGACCACGAGTTTCACACGGCAGGAATATGACCATGCGGATCGAAACGAGACGCTTCGGTACTTTACAACTTAATACGGACCAACTCTTCTTGTTCCCGCAGGGCTTGATTGGGATGGAAACGTTGCGGCAATGGGCATTGCTTCCTGACCCGCAGAATCCGTCCGTCGCATGGTTGCAAAGTGCATCCCGCGGTGATCGCGCGATCGCGTTGGTGAGTCCGCGTGCTTTCTTTGAATCGTATCGCGTTCACGTGACTCGACGTGAATTAGAATGCCTTCACATGAAGCCCGGCGCGGAACTATACATCATGACCACCGTTTCAGGTCATGTCGGGAAACTCACCACCAATTTGCGTGCTCCTTTGTTATTAAACTTGGACCGTCGCTTAGGTTGCCAAATCATCACCAACGACAGCCAACCACTGCAAAAAAGTTTGCCGCTACAGTCAGCGGGCTCGATTACTGATGCACGACTGGCGGCTTAAACGAATATCACTTGTTCCCTTGGAGCCAATGTGTCGCTCTCATTGGCTTTTTTGCATTGGAAACAGCGCAGTCGTGGTGTAAACGCACATCCCCATTGATCGTTTGTGTAGTGCCATCTGTGGTATTCAGTACGACCGGTATTGCAGGACTTGTTTTTTAGCAAGTCAATAATGGCAAAAATTGCGCCGATGACTTCTTTGTCGCGAGGCGGTTTTATTCCTTTCTCGTAGCCGACCGTTTCGGGGCCGACGAGAGCCCGCGAGTTTATTTACTTACCTCTCTTTCAGAATATGAAGAGGGCACCATGCTGGTCCTATCCCGCCACCGAGACGAGAGCATCATGATTGGCGACGACGTCGTTGTGACGATCGTAGACATTCGAGGCGATAAAGTTCGTCTTGGAATCGAAGCTCCCCAATCGATCCCCGTCCACCGACAAGAAGTCTACGACGCGATCCAGCGCGAAAACCGCCGTGCCACGCAAACAGGCAACGGAGCGACCAAGGATATTCATCCGCCCAAAAAGTCCTAGAAAAGACAGATACACGCAAAAGGCAGTCGGGCTAACTTAACAGTCACCCGCTGCCTTTTTCGATTGTTCTGTTTCACTCTCATTCACGACGCCGGGCCGACGTTTCGCATATGGTCGGCCGTTCTTGCGAAGTTGACTCTCAACTGCATCGCTAACTTCGGGTCAGTAATTTGATCTTCGATGGCTTGACTCATGCACAGCAGCCATTGATCGCGTTCGTCTTCGCCGATGCGAAATGGCAGATGACGCTTGCGAAGCATCGGATGGCCGTACTGCTGGACAAAAAGGTTTGGTCCACCGAAGAAACCAGACAAAAACTTGAACAGTTTGTCACGAGACGACGTTAGATCCTCTGCGTGCAGATTGCGAACCGTTTTCGCCTCTGGCAACTGATCCATCAAATCATAGAAACGATCGACCAAGTTCCTCAGGCCCTCTTCGCCGCCCAATCGATCATAGGTGGAAATCTCATTCATCGCTTTGGTGCCAGGTTGCAGTGAAGATTTGAAACGTTGACGTGGGCGACGGAGTCTATCGAAAACGACGACGAACGTCATGCGGTCTGGCCAGTGACACAGGGCAAATCAGTTTCTCAAACTGCAGACTGTATCGCCGTAGCGAAGCTCGCGCAGAGCTTCGGCGATTGCAGAGAAACCGAACGCGTACCGTTGTTGCTCAATCGCGAGGCTGGTGAGCAGACGACACTAAAGCTAGGATCTAAGAGTTATCCCAGCCCCCGGGAATGTGTTACCCATGTCCCCGAACGAAACACTCCATTGGGCCCACGACGCTATTCATGTCGATGTTTCTGTTTTCAGGTTAAAGCAAGTGGTATTGGGCGATAGGTCGCATCGCTTGGCGGCAGGGCAACTCAGTGATTCAAGCTTGTCCCCGGCGTACACTCACAAAAATCCAACCACAAGGTGAGAAACTAAAATGACAGAACGAGCTGTGTTAGCAGGTGGATGTTTCTGGGGTATGCAGGATTTGATCCGCAAACTTCCTGGTGTCGAATCAACGCGAGTTGGGTACACCGGGGGTCAGATTCCTAATGCAACGTATCGCAACCACGGCAATCACGCCGAAGGAATTGAGATCACCTTTGATCCAGAAAAAATTAGCTATCGAACATTGCTAGAGTTTTTCTTCCAAATTCACGACCCAACGACTGCGGACCGACAAGGCAATGATCGTGGGCCCTCTTACCGATCAGCGATCTACTACGTCGACCAGAATCAGAAGCAGATCGCCGTTGACACGATCGCGGACGTCAATGCGTCAGGACTTTGGCCTGCCAAGGTTGTAACAGAACTGGAACCGGTTGGTGACTTCTGGGAAGCAGAGCCTGAACACCAGGATTACCTACAACGCATTCCCAATGGCTACACCTGTCACTTCGTTCGGCCAGATTGGGTTCTGCCAAAACGTAATGAAAGCTAGTTAGAACATAAAATCCAAAGTGCCGCGTCGTAGACAGCGCCCCTTATCGATCATCGCCGTTGGAATCTTCTTCCTGGAACCAACCCGCGTACATTACGTAGTTGTTTGCGATTCTTTCGATCATTTCTTTGGCTTGTTCTGGATCAACGTCCTTGATTCGTTTCGCAGGTGTACCTGCGTACAAGCTTCCGGGCTCGATTTTGGTTCCTTGCAGCACCACCGATCCAGCGCCGATGATGGACCCTTCGCCTACGTGGACATGATCCAAGATCACGCTTCCAATCCCGATCAGGCAGTTTTGATCAATCCGCGCACCGTGGACGCAGACGTTATGTCCGATGGAAACATTGTCAGCAATTTCAATGACGGACTTTTGATACAACGTGTGCAGGACACTGCCATCTTGAATGTTGACTCGGTTTCCAATGCGAATTGAATTCACATCGCCTCGCAGCGTGGTATTGAACCAGACCGAACAGTCGTTCCCCATCACTACATCCCCAACGACAACCGCGTTGGTCGCTAGGAAGCAGTTATCACCGAACTTTGGAGTAAATCCGCGGACTGATTTGACGATGCTCATGACTGATTTGTTGCGAGATAAGTTGATTGTAAGCGGCACAAGCTTAGCGCGGTTCCGGCACAAAACGCAAGCGATATGACTTGATGTTTTTTAATCGGCGACGCAAGCACAAAGCCATCCACCCGGATAGCTTCGTAGGCCCAGGGCAAATCACTCTTTCAAGCTGGAAACTGTGTCACCGTAGCGAAGCTCGCGCAGAGCTTCGGCGATTGCAGGGAAACCGAACGCCTACGCGGCGATCGCTACTTACCGACGATACCCCAGTTTGAAAAACAAATTTGCCGTGGTCATCGGCCCAATGCAGCCGAAGCGACATCCGGCTTGTTTATCCGTTGGTATTGCCGGATGTCGCTTCGGCTCCATTCGGCCTACTTTTGAAACGTAAGTAGGATTGGTTTATCGCCAGCAGAGCAGTTGTGTTTGCGTTGCTCCGACGCGGGATTGCCATTGGTCCAGATGCCTTGGTAGCGATCGCTCGCCTTCACATTCTTCGTGTTCTACTGTAAAGCCTGCCTCGCGAACGATCGACTCGATCTGTGACACCGAATTGCGTTCGATGCTTTCATTGGTTTCATGCACTTCGATATAGATCGCGGCTACTCGATTAAGACATGGTTCAATGTCGGTAAGCACGCGTTGTTCAGCACCTTCGATATCCAGTTTTAGAAACGCGACATCTCGGTTGGCGATGTAGGGCGTCAGGCGAGTCGACTTGACGATCGTTGATGTGCTGCCATCCCGTTTTGCCCAAGCCGGATCGACTGAATTACCCCGAGCGTCCCCATTGGACGAAAGGTCGCCAAAGAAGTCGGTACCATCGTCGTGATCCAATACCGCTTTGTTGATGCAGCGTATCGCAGGAATGTCGTTCGCTTCGATATTCTTTTTCAGCATCTTGAATGCGACGGGATCGGGTTCAAAGCAAATGACCTCTGACATCGGCCAGCGATACTTCCATTCCAGCACCGTGACGCCGATGTTGGATCCGCAATCGATGATCAGAGGTCGTTCGCTGGAGTCGATGGATTCGGTCGGATCGAAGAACGACGGAAACTCATCAATCTGCCGGATCATTGACTCGGCCGCCGCGGCGTTGTTGTGATGCAGTTGGAATCCGCGAAACTTTATTCGTTGCATCAAAGGCTTCCAGTGGAACGGGGTGCAGTTCAGGATAAGTCAGTTGATCACTTTGCCCAATGTCGCTCGGCGCTCCGAGCCGATAGCGCTGTCGGCCCAGAACGCTATCAGCACGGAACGCTGTCAGCACGGAACGCTGTCAGCACGGAACGCTATCGGCTCGGAGAGCCGAGCGACATTGGGCAGCTTGAAAGACTGACTTTGCTACGGCGATTGTCACCGGCATTGTTTCGGTAGACAATGAGACGACCAAAACCAGTTGCCAACCAAAATTTACTTAGTGGATGCGAGACTAACCCGCGATGCGAATCTTTGTGACCGGAGGAACCGGCTTGCTGGGCAACACGATCCTACGTCAATTAGCTGCGCAAGGACATGACTTGATCGCATTAGTGCGAAGCGAGCCGGACAAAGGTGTCTTTGACGGAATCAAAACTGATTTTGCAAAGGGCGATTTGTCGGACAAGGAAACAATCTATGCAGCGACACAAGGCTGCGATGCCGTCATTCATTCAGCGGGCCTGATTCACTTGGGCTGGAAAAGGTTAGAGGAATCTTTGGCGATCAATCGAGATGGCACGCGAATGGTGGTCGACGCATGCTGCAAGTATCACGTGCCGCTTGTCCATGTCGGCACCGTCGACACATTGGCAGTTGGATCACGCGGCGATGTAGCTGACGAAACGACCAAACTGGATCGAAACGGCGGAAAGATTCCTTGCAGTTATATTCTTAGCAAGCGTGCGGGCGTCGACGAGGTCTTAGTTGGGGTCGATCGCAAGCTTCGATCGGTGATCGTTCACCCCGGTTTCATGCTGGGGCCTTGGGATTGGAAACCTAGCAGCGGTCGGATGATTGTCGAAGTGGTGAAGGCGTGGCGACCGATCGCTCCGTCGGGCGGTGCGTCGATTTGCGATAGCCGTGACGTGGCCACAGGCACAATCGCGGCGATGCAGCGAATGCTCGAAAACCAAATTCCGTCCGATGGTCGTCAGTACATTTTGGCGGGCGAAAATTGGACGTACTATGAACTTTGGAAAGAGATTACGAGCCGCTGCGACGTCAGGGGCCCAATCATGCCCGCCGGACCGGCGCAGCGATGGATTGGCCGTGTTGCTGGTGATGTAATCTCGAAGTTTTCAAAAACCGAAGGTGACTTCAACAGCGCCGCAGTGCGAATGAGCAGCCAGTTTCACTGGTACGACAGTTCGCGAGCCAAAGACGAACTGGGTTACCGTTCGCGCGACCCAAGCTTGTCGATCGACGACGCGATTAAGTGGCTGCGAAATCAGGGAATGATCGCTGAAAAATCGTAGGTCAATTGTCCCCAATTGACCCACAGCTCGGCCGGTGACTGCATGACAAATCCGATTTTCGCTTTGGGCAATGTCACTCGGCTCTCCGAGCCGATTGCGCGTTCGGCTCGGAGAGCCGAGCGACAATGGCCAGCTTGAAAAATCTGACTTGCCCGAAGGGTGACACGGGCGTTCAATTAGGGCCAATGGACCTGCACTTTTTTTTCGTGCGAACCGCTTTTTGGCTGCCCTCGTATCGATGGCGTCAAACGTTATAGTGTCGCGTTTGAAGGACAATACTTTCACATCACCCTCAGTGACAAACCAACGCATGGCAGATTCAACGGAGTCTCAGGATACCGGCACCGCAACCGCTAGGCCGATGATTGAAGCGGTGGGCTTGAGCAAGTTTTACGGGCCGTTCGCGGCCGCTCGTAACGTCAGTTTCTCCGTCTCGGAAGGCGAATTAGTAGCCTTCCTTGGCCCCAACGGTGCTGGCAAAAGCACAACGATGAAGATGTTGACCGGATATATCGCGCCCAGTGAAGGTCATGGGTGCATCGCCGGTCACAACATGATGGAAGATCGCATCGAAGGATCGCGGCACCTGGGGTACCTGCCCGAGAACGGGCCGCTGTATCCGGAAATGACGCCCTACTCGATGCTGGAATTCTTCGCGGACGCTCGCGGGATGTCCAAAGCTGAAAAGAAGGACCAAATCGAGAAGGTCATCGACATTTGTGACCTTAGCAGCGTGATGTACAAGGCAACCAGCAAGTTGTCCAAGGGCTTTAAGCAGCGCGTCGGTATGTCGCAAGCTCTGCTTCATGAACCAGACGTTTTGATTCTGGACGAACCAACCGCTGGCTTAGACCCCAATCAGATTCGCGGTGTTCGAAAAACGATGAAACGGTTGAGCGAAACCAAAACAATTTTGCTCAGCACGCACATCCTGCAAGAAGTGGAAGCGATGGCTGATCGCGTGGTGATGATCAACGAAGGCCGCGTGGTTTACGACGGCGGTGTCGATGAACTTCGAACCATTGGCGAAGGCGATCTGGACCAAGCATTTCACAAGTTAACCGCCGGCGCGACAGCTTAACGGGGCCCCAGGCTGACAGTTTCCGTCGCGTTTTTAAATTCACACTCACACTTTTTCCAACATTCGATTCATCATGACGAATAACGTCACCTCGAACGTCACCACCGCTCTTGCAAGCCTGCTGATCTACGACCTGATCTTCTTGCTGGTGCTCTTTACAATCGTTGCTTTGCTTTCGGGCACCAAGAAGGCAGCGTTTGCAGTGATGAAGCGAAACTTTGTCGGCTATTTCAGCAACCCGACCGGTTACGTCTTCCTTTGCATCTTTGTGTTCTTGACCTCCGTCGCTGCCTTTTGGCCGTACGAGTTCTTCACGCAAAACTTGGCGACATTGGATCAGCTCAACGGCTGGTTTCCGCTGATCATGCTGGTGTTCATTCCGGCGATCACGATGAGCATTTGGGCGGAAGAGAAACGTCAGGGAACCGACGAGTTGCTGTTAACGCTTCCAGCGGACGACTTTGACATCGTGATTGGCAAGTACATGTCGGCTGCTGCGATCTTCACGGCGTCATTGCTGTTCAGCCAAATCAGCACCTTTGTCACCTTGGCGATCCTGACCGAAGGCCAACTGGATACTGGACTGATCTTTACCAGTTACTTGGGTTATTACTTTGTCGGTCTTGCGATGATCGCGATCGGAATGGTGGCATCTTTCCTGACGGGCAATTTGACGGTTGGCTTTGTTTTGGGTGCCTTGTTCAATGCACCGCTCGCATTTGCTTCGCTGATCAAATCTGTCAGCCCATCGCAGAAAATCGCTGCCCTGATCGGCGAAAGTGGAATCGCGCGGCCGTTTGATGATTTTGGACGCGGTGTCATCAGCACGTCTTCGGTATTTTACTTTGTGCTGATCGCTGCAATCGGTTTGTACGCTTGCATGGTCTTGATCGGTCGCCGTCACTGGACCGGCGGCAAGGATGGCAACACGATGGCGTGGCACTATATCGTTCGCATCTTGGCATTAGTCGTGATCACCGGCAGTGCGGTGGTGTTCCTGAGAAACAAGGACGTCTATCGCCATGACTTTACCGAGGGAAAAGTTAGCTCGCTTTCGCCTGCGACCAAAAAGCTGATTCAGAATCTGGAGAGCGATCGCAAGGTGGTCATCGACGCGTTTATCAGCAAAGACATCCCCGAAGCTTACGCAAAGACTCGTTATGAATTGGTCAACCTGCTAAAAGAGTTCCGCAGTGAAGCATCTGCTAAGGGTCGTGAATTGCAGGTCAACCTGTACGAAGACATCGAATTGTTCAGCGATGAAGCCGCGTTGGCGGAAGAGCGTTTTGGGATCGAGCCGGTCACGCGAACGGTCCGCGAACAGGGCACTCAAACGCAAAAGCAACTGATCCTGGGTGCTGCATTCAAGTCAGGGTTGGAAAACGTCACCGTCCCGATCTTTGAATACGGTATTCCAGTTGAATATGAACTTGTCCGATCAATCGACACGGTAGCCTCCGGTGCAAAGAAACGTATTGGAATCGCTGCGACCGACGCGCGGCTTCTTGGTGGTACCGTCATGTCAGGCATGTCGATGCAGCAGGTGCCGCGTCATTTGTTGATGGATGAATTGTCCAAACAATACGAAGTCGAAGAAGTCGATTTGAACAGTCCGGTTTCTTCTGACATTTACGCAGCCTTGTTGGTCGTGCAGCCATCTTCATTGGCCCCGCCACAGTTTGAACGGTTGCTTGAAGCGATCCGTTCGGGGGTTCCTGTGGCGATCTTCGAGGATCCCGCACCGGTGGGGATGGGGTACATCACACCGACGGGTCGCCCCAAGCAATCGCCCGGTGGCATGTTTGGTGGCGGCGGTGGACCGGCACCCAAAGGCGATATCCGGCAATTATGGGAGTTGCTAGAAGTGAACGTTCCGGGCAAGGCTGGCATGCAAGGGATGTACAATCCCGATGTTGTTTGGCAACCGTACAATCCATACCCAGCTCTTGAAGACCAGTCCAATCCGCTTTGGTTGTTTGTCGACAGCGAGGCACCCGGTTCGTTGCCGGGACAAAGCCTAAGCGACCAGAGCCCGATCACGTCCGGGATGAATCAAGTGCTTTCGATCGTCGCTGGTGCGGTGATTCCGCGTGCCGACAGCAGTTTGACGCATACTGAAATTCTGCGTACCGGTGATCCATCCGGCTTGGTCGGCGGGGACAAGATGCGTGCAATCATGCAGGGGCAAAGTACCGTTGAACGCGAAGACGCATCCCTGCGTGCCAACGTTCCGATTGCAGTAACGATCGAAGGGAAAGCCCTCGCCTCGGACAATGAATCTGACACCCAAGATTCAGAGGATTCCGGCGAAACGAATACAGAGGGGAACGCTGACAGTTCAGCGGCGATTCGCGCGGTTTATGTATCTGACACCGATATGATGCTGCCCGAATTCCTAATGATCCGTGCCGATCCAGACACGGTCGCCGACATCAAATTCCAATTCCAAAATGTGACTTTCGTTCTAAACTGCATTGATTGGTTGACCCAGGAATTTGATTTTATCGAAGTCCGAAAGCACCAACCTGTTTTTACAAGTTTGCGAATGATCGACTCCGTTCGCGACGAAGCGCAAAAGAATGTTCGTGACCGAAGTACCGAATTCCAAGGCGACTATGACGCAGCGATTCGTGACGCTCAGGAATCGATGCAAACGCGCATGAAGGACTTGCAAGAAGAGATCGAAAAGCTGCAAAAAAAGAGCGGCGACGGTGCGGTTTCGCGTGCGGAATTACAGGCAAAGCTACAGCGTTTTCAAACTCAGCAAGAACTAGAACAGCGTAAGTTGGACGTGAAGCGAACCAAGTTGGAACGCGATCGCGAACTGAACATTCGCGACATTCAGCGCGAAGCCGATGACCGCGTGACCAAGATTCAAAGCCAGGTGAAAGCCGCCGCCGTCGCGCTGCCTTGTATCCCGCCATTGGTCGTCGGCGTGATCGTTTTCGCAGCCCGACGTCTGCGTGAACGCGAAAATATCAGCAAGTCGCGTCTGAAGTAGGGACTTGGTGCTGGGGATTAGGATTTTGGAAACGAAAACCTCGCTCCCACGCACCCGATTGTCCCACCAGGCCTTCCATGTTTCCTAAATACCTAACTCTTTCAACCTAACATCTAATCTCCCCATGTCTGAAGCTACAAAGACTCTTACGTTCTGCGGTGTTGCTGCTGTTTTGGCGGGTTTAGCTACGTTTGTTGCTTGGCCCAGTGCGACCAAACCGACCGATGAACAAGCAGGCAAAATGCTGTTTGCCCAGTTCAAGGATCCTCTTGCCGCAGCCAGCATGAAGATCGTGACGTTCGATGAAGAACAGGGAAAACTGGATACGTTTGAGGTTCGAAAGGACCGCGAAACCGAATTGTGGACCATTCCGTCACGCGATGGCTACCCAGCCGATGCGATTGAACAAATGAAGGTCGCCGCAAACGCCTTGGTGGACGTCAAGATTCTGGACGTGCAAACCACCAATGCCGAAGACCACGATGATCTTGGCGTCGTGGAGCCGAAGATGGAGACCTTGGAAGTCGGCGACGAGGGCGTAGGCCGGTTGGTTACGTTCAAGAACAAAAAGCAAGAAACCTTGGCGTCCATGATCATTGGCGACTCAGTCAAGGACGACGAATCGAAACGCTATGTACGCATTCCAAATCAAGATCCGGTGTACGTCGTTAAGTTCGACGATTCATCGTTAACCACCAATTTCACGGATTGGATCGAAGACGATTTGTTGCAACTGAGCAGCATCGATATCGAACAGGTTGAAATCAAGGACTACACCGCATCGCTTGGCCAACGCGGAATCTCGCTGAACCGTCGCTATCGCGCTGTTTTGGACCAAGAAAACAATGATTGGAAGCTCGCAACACTTTCCGAATACGATGAAGAGGATCCGCGAAAACCAGCCGTTGACAGAGAATTGTCCGGCGAAGAGCCCGTCAACAAGACCAAGCTAAACGAAATGAAGAACGCGCTTGATGATCTGAAGATCGTCGGTGTGTTCCGGAAGCCCGAAGGCGTTAGCGAAACCCTGAAGGCCAGCGAGGATTTGTTGTCCAACCAGGAAGCCATCACTTCCCTGGCTCAACGAGGTTTTTACCCCATTGATGTTGGTCCAGACGGGCAAGCAGAGATTCTATCAGCGAACGGTGAATTGAGCGTCTCGCTCGATTCCGGCGTTAAGTATTTGTTACGGTTCGGCAATATCGCTGGTGTGAGCGATGGCAGCGAAAGTGACGACGACGAAAAGGGTGACTCGGGGGTCAATCGTTATCTCTTCGTCACCACGATGGTCGACCAATCAAAATTCCCAGCACCTGAGCTTCAATCGGTACCGCAGACGCTGGAGGAACTCGATGCAATGAATGCTCCCCCGGCTGATAAGAATGCAGATGACAACGCCGAAGAAGACGTCACAGAAGACCTTGCAGGGGACAGTGATTCGTCGACGTCGTCGGAAATGCAAGAATCCAAAAGTGATGCATCCGCCGCTGATGAATCAGAGGAAGATTCAAATGACGCCGATACCGATAGTTCGATCAACCCAGATGCAGACGAATCCGATTCACAAGTTCCTGACAACGAGGCAATGGAAGACGCCTCTGGTGATGCCGCGTCGACTGCGACCGAGGATGTGATGGAGGGCGAAACCGAGGCTTCGGGTAGTGGAGAAGCAGTCGGTAGCGGTCAGGCTCAAACCGGCGAAACGGATAACGAAACGGATGACGAGATGGCCACGCAAGAGGATGACGATTCGGCAACGGAGGACAAAACCGAAACCCAGCAGGAACCGCAAGGTGAATCCGGGCTGACTGATGAAGAACGAGAAGAGCTTCTTGAGGCCGCCCAGGAAAAGATCACAAAGTCGAATCAGCGACTACTGGACGCTCGCAAGGATCAATTGGCCGAAGCCGAGAAAAAGGTGGGTGATCTGAATGCACGATTTGCTGATTGGTATTACGTCATTCCCGAAACCACCTACACTCAGCTAAGAATCAGCCAGGAAGAATTGTTGAAAGAGGAAACGAAGGAAGAAGCGTCGGCTGGTAATCCAATGCAGGGCGGACCTCAGTTGCAGATGCCAGGTTTTCCTGGCGGTGGCAATTGACGCGGTCAACTGCATTGATGCGTATCGTTTCTTTATTGCCGAGTGCGACTGAAATTGTTTGTGGACTGGGCCTCCGCGAACATCTCATTGGCGTAACTCACGAATGCGACTATCCGGTCGACGTTGTGGGGTTGCCCAAAGTCACTCAAACGCTGATCCCCAGCGATGCCAGCAGCGGCGACATCGATGCATTGGTTCGTGAGCGGTTGAAGACTCAAAACGCCCTGTATTCACTCGACATGCCGGTTTTAGAATCGCTAAAACCCGATCTCATTATCACGCAAGCGTTGTGTGACGTCTGCGCGGTCGCGGAATCGGAAGTCAATGCAGCTGCTAGATCTTTGCCGAGCAAACCTCAGGTAATCAACCTGGAACCAAGCTGCCTGGAAGATGTCTTCAAGTGCATCGCTCAGGTAGCCAATGCAGCGGGCTGCAACGATTCAGGCCAAGCGTATTTGGATACGTTACGATCACGAGTCCAAGTGGTTGCCGGACAAACCGATCAGCATTTTGCAGACGGCGTGAAACGTCCCAGCGTCATGCTGTTGGAATGGATTGACCCTCCGTTTTGTGCGGGACACTGGAGCCCTGAATTGGTCGCATTGGCTGGCGGACGGGAAGCCATTGGCGTCGCCGGGGCGCGAAGCGTGACCACGCCATGGGATAATATCGTGACGGCTAACCCAGACGTTTTAGTGATCGCCTGCTGTGGTTTTACCGTCGCTCGCACAATGGAAGATTTGCCGATACTGAAAGCCTATCCCGGCTGGCAATCGTTGTCTTGCGTTCGATCAGATCGCGTTTATGTCGTCGACGGTTCCGCCTATTTCAGCCGTCCTGGACCGCGATTGGTAGACAGCCTGGAAATTCTTGCCGCCGCGATGCACCCGTCCGTCCACCGATTGCCCGACGGCTTACCCGCCCCCACGGTCATCCGGTCGCAAACTTAAACGGTGATTGGCATCACGCGAATGCATTTCGTTTTCCGGTGCTGAACACACCGACGGCCAAACCAGCGATGGCTCCGCACAGGTGACCTTCCCAAGAAACCTGACTTCCAAACGAAGGGATGACGCCCCAGATCAAGGTGCCGCCGAACAGAAAAATGACAAGCACAGCAATGCCCAACGACGCAATCTTGCGTTCGCGAATTCCAACCGTGATCAGATAAGTACATAACCCAAACACCAAACTACTGGCACCGACGTGATTGGCATTTCGACCAACGATCCAAAGAATGCATCCTGAAATTACGATGACCGCCAAGATCACCAACCAAGCGCGGTGACGCGAAGCGATGGTCAAAGACATCAAGATGGCAAGGGGAATGGTGTTTCCGATCAAATGGCCCAGCCCGCCGTGCAAAAACGGAGCCGTTACGATGCCCAGCAAACCACGTAAGCTGCGAGGCAAAAGCCCAAACTGCGTCAAGTCAGCCGGTATTGCCAACTCGACCAGGTAGACCAACCACATCGCAAGCAGGAATGTAAACACGGGGTAGGCTTGTTTGGGCATCGATTGAGCTGAACGAAATAGGGTGCTGGCTACGATTGCGTAAGCAAGAATGGTTGCAACGTTTTCAGGTTGAAAGCGATTGCGCAACGACGTATTCGGGATCGAAAACCAAGTGGTTTGTTAGGGCCAAGATTCACTACAGCACGCTAGCGCGAGGATAGGAACCAAGGATCGTTTGTCGCTGCGTCAGTTTTGATAGTGCGTCCAATGCCGATGCGACGTCGTCATCGTCGCGGTGGCCGGTTAGTTCAACGATAAAGAAATACTCGTTAGGCGCACCGACCTCCGGAAAGGATTCGATCCAGGTTAAGTTTAGCCCGGCATCCTTGAAAACCATCATCGCATCGGCCAGCGCCCCTGGTTCGTGGTTGATTTGAAACAGGACCGCAGTCTTATCGTTACCGGTCGCTTTCATTTTCGTCGGCCCCAACACCGCAAAACGCGTGACGTTGTTTGGGTTGTCTTCGATGCCAGCTTGAATGACGTCAAGCCCATATTCGCGTCCGGCTTCGATACTGGCTACCGCTGCAACGCCTGGTTCTTCCGCTGACGCGATCGCCGCCGCCGTCGTGCTGCTGACTTCGACCAACTTTGCCGATGGCAGATTTCTAGCTAGCCAACCACGACACTGGGAAAGAGCTTGCGGTTTACTTTGCACTTGAGTGATTTCATTTCTAGGCGTGCGCGACAACAGGTTGTGATGAATCGGCAGCACCACTTCGCCGCAAATTTTTACCTCACGACTCACAAAGATTCCCAACGTATCAACGACCCGACCATCGGTGCTGTTTTCGATAGGCACGATCCCAGTGTTGGTTTCCCCTTTTTCAATCGAATCGAATACCGACTCGATCGTTGCTACCGGAACCAGTTCGATGGCGTCACCAAAAAACTTGATCGCTGCTAGATGACTGTAACTGTGTTTGGGGCCCAAGTAGGCTGCACGAAGCGGTCGAATCGATGCTAGGCAAACGCTGGAAACATGCTTTAAAAGCGAGATAGAATCGGCTGCGTCGATCGCGGAGGTTTCACCGGAATCGGGCAAGTTCGAGACCAGCGATTCGATACGGCTGGACGCGTCGGCAACCTGGCTGACGCGGCTTTCAGACGAATCCGACACCAACTTTTCGACAAGCGGTTGTCGCTTGGCAAGCAAGGTAAGCAGTTGCCGATCGACGTCATCGATTTCGCTCTTCAGCTGACGCATTTCGTCGTTGGATTCGCCCATGATCGATTCTTCGCAATAAACGCTACGATTGGAAAGATGCAGCTTGGATATCTGTCAAAATGACACGCAGCAGTTGGGGCACCGAAATCCCAAAAAACAACGACTGTCAAAAATACCAGCAATTGTTGGCGAAATGTTCCCCGAAGTAGCGAAATACCGGGCAATCCACCGCCGACGCTATTGTTCCAATGATAAAAAATACCGCAAGTGGCACGGCCTTTGCGTTTCCGACTGCTCGACGCCTGGCGGCCTGACGAAATGGACCCCGGCGTCACCGTCGTCTCAGGCAAGGCCGGGCCGGCATTGCAAAAACGATCAATGAATTTACTGGACTCAATAAGCGCCTCACTGGGCGACGATTGACGGTTTCAAAGCGAAGGAGAAACGCAGATGGCTCAAGGCGAAAAAATTATCGGAATTGACCTCGGTACGACCAACAGTGTCGTTGCCGTGATGGAAGGTAGCGAACCGAAGGTGATTCCTAATCCCGAAGGCAACCGATTGACGCCCAGCGTCGTCGCATTCACCGACAAGAACGAAACGATCGTTGGCGAACCCGCACGTCGCCAAGCAGTCACCAATCCCAAGCGCACCGTCTATTCGGCGAAGCGTTTCATGGGTCGTCGGCATTCCGAAGTTGAATCCGAAGAAAAGATGGTGCCCTACGGCGTCGTCGGCAACGCAGACGAATACGTCAAAATTGGTGTTGGTGACGAAACCTACACGCCTCAGGAAATTTCAGCCAAGATCCTTCGCAAACTGAAGGAATCAGCCGAGTCCTACCTGGGGCACAAAGTAAACAAAGCTGTCATCACGGTTCCGGCTTACTTCAACGATGCTCAGCGGCAAGCGACCAAGGATGCTGGCCAAATCGCTGGCTTAGAAGTCGCTCGAATCATCAACGAGCCAACCGCTGCTGCGTTGGCATACGGTTTGGACAAAAGCAAAGACGAAAAAATTGCTGTCTTTGACTTGGGTGGCGGTACGTTCGACGTATCGATTTTGGAAGTTGCCGACGCTGGCGATGAAGATCAGGAAAGCCGCGTGTTCCAGGTCATCAGCACCTCGGGTGACGGACACCTCGGTGGCGACGATTTTGATGAAGCATTGATTCACTACGTCGCGGATGAATTCAAAAAAGAAAGCGGCATCGATCTGCGTAACGATCCGATGGCGTTGCAGCGTTTGCAAGAAGCTTGCGAAAAAGCAAAGAAGGAACTCAGTACGCTTCCCGAAACCGACATCAACCTGCCTTTCATCACGATGGATGCTTCGGGGCCGAAGCACCTAACGATGAAGGTCAGTCGCAGCAAGTTCGAGGAACTGATCGACGCACTAGTCGAACGATGCCGCGGTCCTGTCATCCAAGCGATGAAGGATGCTGGGATGAACGCCAGCGAGATTGATGAGATTGTTTTGGTTGGCGGTAGTACTCGCGTACCAAAGGTTCGCGAATTGGTCAAAGACATCTTCGGCAAGGAACCTCACCAGGGCGTGAATCCCGATGAAGTCGTTGCCGTGGGTGCCGCGATTCAAGGTAGCGTTTTGGCGGGTGACCGTACCGATGTTCTGCTGCTGGATGTTTCACCATTGACCTTGGGGATCGAAACCGAAGGCGGCGTGATGACAGCCTTGGTCGAACGCAACACGACCATTCCTGTTGAAAAGAAAAACGTCTTCAGCACGGCGGCCGATGGTCAAACTGCGGTGACCGTTCGCGTGTTCCAAGGGGAACGCAAGATGGCGGCCAGCAACCGATTGCTGGGCGAATTCAATCTAGAAGGCATTCCTTCGCAACCGCGTGGGGTTCCACAAATTGAAGTCAAGTTCGACATCGACCAGAACGGCATCTTGGCGGTTTCGGCCAAGGAACTGAAAACTGGTAAGGAAGCATCCGTTCAGATCAAGGAAGCCGGCGCTCTTAGCGAAGACGAGATCGAACAAATGCAAAAAGATGCCGAAGCGAACGCTGACGAGGATCGTAAACAGTTTGAATTGGTCGAAGCAAAGAACAAGGCCAGCCAACAGGTCTACCAGCTTGAAAAGCTGATGACTGAAAACGACGACAAGCTGACTGACGACGACAAAGCACCGATGAACGCTGCGATCGAAAAGGTCAAAACAGCGTCCGAAGGTGAAGATGTCGAAGCGATCAAACAAGCGACCGAGGAATTGGACGCCGCGTCACAAGCATTTAGCAAGGTGTTGTACGAAAAGACCGAAGCCGAAGGTGGAGCAGATGCCGCTGCCGGTGAACCAGCTGCTGCCGCGGCGGCCGATAACGATGACGACGCGATCGACGCCGAGTTCGAAGTCAAAGACTAACGC
>CAYVAN010000058.1:0-2965 GCA_964449225.1 uncultured Rhodopirellula sp. | reverse complement strand
GATAAAAGGGCGATCACGAAAGTGTTCGCTCTTTTTTTTTGGAGTGACCAATCGATCAGCGGCATGCCAATTGCTTTTCCTCCTTCTAACAAAGGAGAACACTGCCAATGGTATTTCGATTCGATAAAATGACCACAAAAGCGCAGGCACTGGTTGCCGAAGCGCAGGCCCGATCCGCATCGGCGGGCAATCCTGAAATTGATCCACTGCAATTGCTCGCCGCAATGCTGGACGAAAAAGACGGTATCACGCTTCCGCTACTTTCAAAGCTGAACGTCGACGTAGCCAATCTTTCCAAGATGGTGAAAAGCGAAGTCGATCGATTGCCATCGGTTTCCGGTGGCCGACAACCTGGTGTTGCCCCCACACTGCAAAAAACGTTCGACGCGGCGGCTGAGTCTGCGGTCTCGCTGAAAGACGAATATGTCGCGACCGAACATTTGTTGTTGGGGATGACTAAGGCCAACAGCAAAGCAAAAAACTTGCTCGATCTGATGAGCGTGACGGCGGACGATGTGCTGAAGTCGATGAGCGAGGTACGCGGGTCCGCCCGCGTTACCGATCAAAATGCCGAAGATACTTATCAGGCGTTGGAAAAGTATGGCATCGATCTGACACTTTTGGCAGCCGCAGGAAAACTAGACCCCGTCATCGGGCGCGACAATGAAATCCGTCGTGTGGTCCAGGTCTTGTCCCGCCGCACCAAAAACAACCCCGTTTTGATTGGACAACCTGGGGTCGGCAAGACTGCGATCGCGGAAGGGTTGGCGCTGCGCATCTTTGAGGGTGATGTGCCACAAAGCTTGAAAGACAAACGTGTTGTGTCGTTGGATATGGGCGCGCTCGTTGCCGGCGCTAAGTTTCGCGGCGACTTCGAGGAGCGTTTGAAATCTGTTTTGCGAGAAGTCAAGGACAGCGACGGGCAGGTGATCTTATTCATTGACGAACTTCACCTCGTTGTCGGAGCCGGGAAAGCGGAAGGATCAGCCGATGCCGCCAATTTACTTAAGCCTGAATTGGCGCGTGGGGCGCTGCGTTGCATCGGAGCCACGACGCTGGACGAATACCGTCAGCACATCGAAAAAGATGCGGCGTTGGAACGACGTTTCCAACCCGTCTTTGTCGGTGAGCCCACCGTGGATGACACGGTTGCGATCTTGCGTGGACTAAAATCTCGCTACGAATCACACCACGGCGTTCGCATTACTGACAATGCGTTGGTTGCGGCTGCCAATTTGTCGAATCGATACATCGCTGATCGTTTTCTTCCTGATAAGGCGATTGACCTAATCGATGAAGCGGCCAGCCGTTTGGCCATGGAAAAGGAAAGCGTTCCCGAACCGATCGACCGGATTCAGCGACGACTGCGTCAGCTAGAACTGGCCCATCGTCAACTTGTAGATGAAACAGAAGCATCGGCGGTTGAAAAGCGCGGTGATGTCGATTCGGAAATGAAAGAATTGACTCGCGAATTAGCCAGCCTGCGTGAACAATGGGAGGCTGAAAAGATCGGACTCGATGACGTTCAATCCATTCGTCAAGAAGTCGAACAATACGAGCATCGATTTGCGAAACTCGATGCGGAAGCCAAAGAAAAACAACTTCGTGGGGAAAGTCCAGAAGAAGTCTATCGTGAAATGTTGACCGTTCGCGAAACGCTTGCCAAATTGCAAGGAAGACTTGATGCCGTTGAACAGGCAGCTGATTCGATCGACAATACAGAACCCGATCAGCCGCGTGGTTCGCGATTGCTCCGCCGCGATGTTACCGACGAAGAAATCGCCGAAGTGGTAAGCGTTTGGACGGGGGTTCCGGTGACACGAATGCTGGAAACCGAACGAGCGAAGCTGTTGGTGATGGAGGAACGGTTGCACCAACGAGTGATCGGGCAAAATGAAGCTGTCGTGGCGGTGTCGGATGCCGTGCGTCGTAGCCGTAGTGGATTGCAAGATGCCGGGCGACCGATCGGGTCGTTCCTGTTCCTTGGCCCCACAGGCGTCGGGAAGACAGAACTTTGCAAAGCGCTTGCCCAAGTGATGTTCGACGACGAATCAGCGATGGTGCGCATTGACATGAGTGAGTTCATGGAACGGCATAGTGTGTCGCGTCTGATCGGTGCGCCCCCCGGATACGTCGGTTACGAAGAAGGCGGAAAGCTGACTGAAGCGGTCCGTCGACGCCCTTATTGCGTGTTGTTGCTCGACGAGATGGAAAAAGCTCATCCAGACGTGTTCAATATCTTGCTGCAACTGCTTGACGATGGTCGCTTGACGGATGGGCAAGGTAGAACGGTCGACTTTACCAATACCGTCGTTGTCATGACCAGCAACGCAGGTAGCCCCGTGATTAGCCGTATCGCGGAAGAAGGCGGAACAGAGGAAGAGATGCAGCAATCGGTTCAGGAAGTCCTAAAGACAAAATTCCTGCCAGAGTTTCTGAACAGGATCGATGACATCGTGATTTTTCATCCGCTAAGGAAGGAAGAGATTCGCCGAATCGTTGGGCTGCAACTGAAACAATTGGAACAGCGTCTTTTGGCAAACGGCTTGAACCTGGAAGTCACCGATGCAGCGATCGATGAAGTTGCCGCAGTCGGATACGACCCAGCCTATGGCGCAAGACCGCTAAAACGTGTGATCCAACGCGAGATTCAAAATCCGTTGGCAACTTCATTGTTGAAAAACGATTACCCAGAAGGTTCCACGGTCACGGTCGATTTCAACGGCAGCGAGTTTGTCTTCGGTAAAGACTCAATGGATTAGCGAATCAAAGGCATCCGGGACACAGCACAGGACAATGTCGCTCGGCTCTCCGAGCCGATAGCGCTTCTCTCAGTCGAAAGCGCAATCGGCTCGGAGCGTTCAACAATGTCGCTCGGCTCTCCGAGCCGATAGCGCTTCACCCAGTCGCAAGCGCAATCGGCTCGGAGCGTTCAACAATGTCGCTCGGCTCTCCGAGCCGATAG
>CAYVAN010000057.1:11425-23430 GCA_964449225.1 uncultured Rhodopirellula sp. | reverse complement strand
GCAGTACGTCGCCAAGACATCGCGGTGTTCAAATGCACCCGGTATGCCCACGTGGTCAATTCACATCGACCATCGAACCGAGCTAGGCTACGCCAAAGCTGTAAAGCCAGTTCTTGAAACAAATCGTCAACCGCCTCAGGAGCATAAGCCCGGGCAACGGCGAGCATTCGCGTCTGATGACTGCAAAAGTACTGATCGAAAAGGGATTTTCTGTCTTGGTTCACAACGGGTTAGTTGCCCGCCAAGAGTGATTGTTACAGAGATTTCCTAAATCTTCACCACAACTTTGACGCGTCCACATCAACCGTTCTCGCCTGATGTGATAGCAACGCATTGGCAAGTTCAATCGCCATGCGAGATTCCAGGGTAACGCCAGCACGCACGCCGACACACGGATCGTGACGCCCCTTTTCGAGCTGAAAATCAATCTCGTCTAAGTTCTTCCGAACCGACTTTTGTGGCGTATGAATCGTTGACGTTGGCTTAAAACCGACTCGCATCACGATCGGCATTCCCGTCGTGATGCCGCCAATCATGCCGCCGTGCGTATTGCCTTGGTAACCTGACTTTCGAATGGGATCATTGTTCTGGCTGCCTGTTCGACTGATGACCTCGCTGCCGCTACCAACCTCGCATGACTGAACCGCGTTTAACCCACCAAGCGTTCCCATCAACCGGGCCTTCATGCTTTGATACAGCGGATCACCGACCAATGCAGGCACGTTGACCGCGACCACTTCGACGCAAGCGCCAATCGAATCACCTGCTTTACGAGTTTGCTTAATTAGCTCCGCAGCCTGGGTAGCAAAGCCAGTATCGATCGATGCAATTTCACCCTCAGCCAATTTTGACTTAACCGCGTCGACCTCTGCTGCATCGGTTTCAACCGAACTGAACAGATCAGCGAGTGAGTGCTTCGCTTTCAACATCCCGACTTGGCAGATCGAAGACAAAAACACGGTTCCGAACTTTTCCACAAGCAATGCGCGAGCAATCCCGCCGCCGACCACATCGCTGATCGTCGATCGGTAACTGCTGCGTCCGCCGCCACGCACGTCGACGAACCCGCTTGACTGATGGAATTTAACCAAGTCAGTGTGACCGGGACGGACCTCGCCCAGTTCGCCGCCCTGATCGCCGACTAACTGCGTGTAGTCGCCCGATTTTTTCGATGTCGACAACACGATTGCAGCGATGGGTTCGCCCGTGGTGTAGCCCTCTTCGTAACCTTCGGTTTGAAAGTCGGCACCATCAACGTGAACGCTGATTGATGAACCACTCAGAAGTTTTTCTTGATCGCTTTGGAATAGCCCCGACAAAAACACGACCTTGTCTTTTTCGTTTCGGGGCGTGCCATGCTTGTTGCCACCAGGCCGACGTCGATCCAGAAACGCCTGCACGTCAGCACGCTTTAAATAGATGCCGGGCGGACACCCCATTACGATTGTCGTCACCGCAGGCCCGTGCGATTCACCGGCACCGGCAACGGAAAAGTAAGGTCCGCCAAGAATTTCCATGGAATACGCACGTCAGGAGAAGATAGAAGTGAAAGAGCGTAGCATAATCCACCACCTATCTTTCTCGAAGACCATCATATTTAGAGCGATCATGTGGAGTGCCTCGAGATTCGAATAGTAGGTCAATTGTCCCAATTGACCAACGCTCCTGACCAACGCTCCGAGTCGGTTGTTCGAATGACAATTGGGACAATTGTCCTACACTCCCATGCTAGTGTTCCTGCACTCCGGTACTCGGTAGAGCATGCTTGAGCAAGTGGTCGCTGTATCCCTTCACGCGAATCGGCTCGCGCGACGCGCCCGGTAAATTGGCGAGCTTTTGACGCAGCGATTCGCTGATCGAAACACGCATGTCAATCACGTTGAGTGCTGCGATGGCGGCGAAATGGCCGTAGTGATCAGCGTTTGCAAATTCCACCAATCGCTCTTCTGCTGATGCTTTAAGCGTTTCATCGTCGCTCATCACCAATCCCTCGCAGGCAGCAATCGCAACGCTGGGACTTTCATCGTCCATCATCGGCGCTAACTGCTCCGTCGCCTGCCGCAAGGCCAAACCCCTGGCTGCCCAAAACCGCACCACACCTTGACGATGCTGACTGAGCTTTACCAAGGATTGCGAGTCGACCTTGTCGTCAATCGCGTCCCATGCCGCGTCGGCCAATGCCTGAAAGTCAACTTCACCACTCAACGCAACGTCTCGCGGAGCACGGCCGTCGGCGACTCGGTGCATTTCTGCTTCGGGGAACAGTCCCATGTCTTTGGTTTCCACCATCCAAGACTTCAACCGTGTGCGAAGCTCATTTAACTTTTCCTGAGCCCCGGAATCGTTGGCAAGATTATTCACTTCGTCAGGATCATTCTTCAAATCAAACAATTCCTCAAACGGTTTGTTCTTCCAAACCTTTGCCTGAACCTCATTTAACTTACCCTCGTCAAACATTTTTTTCCAAATCGCTGTCGTCGGCGTTTGGAACATGTAGTCGATGTATTTCAAATAGGGGCGATCAGGATAGAAATGCTTCATGTAGACATAACGTCCGTCGGTCACGCTTCGCACCATGTCGATTCGTTCATCCATACGTCCACGATATCCAAATAGGTACTGCTTTGCCTCTGCGGCAAAGGGGCCCGCAAAGGCAGTTCCCTGCATATTCGCTGGTGGTTCAGCGCCGACTAAGCTGATCAACGTCGGTGCTAGATCCACAAACGCGACTAGCTGATCGCTGACTTCGCCCGCCGCGTAACCGGCTGGTGCAAGCGATTGAAATTTCTCGGGAACATGAACTAACAACGGCACTCGCAGTCCTGAATCAAAAGGCCACCGTTTGCTACGAGGCATCCCGCTGCCATGATCACCGTAATAGAAGACGATGGTTGAATCGGCCAAACCATCTTCTTGCAATTGATCGAGCACCTGACCAACCTCGCGGTCCATTTCCGTCATCCTGTCATAGTATTGAGCCCAATCACGACGCACCTCGGGTGTATCAGGATGGTAGGCTGGCAACCTGACGTTGGCCGGATCGTGGACCAAAGTGTGTGGCTTGTTGCGTATCTTGCTTTCGTGACTGATCGTAAAGTTGAAGATCGAAAAGAATGGTGTCGCGGCGCCTGGACGATTTCGGAAGTGTGCTTTCTTACCCGAATCACTCCACCCCGCATCCTGTGTCGTAAAGTTGTAATCGGTCTTGTGTCGATTGCTGCAGTAATAACCGGCTTCACGAAGGATCTGCGGATACAGCTTCATCCCGCTGGGTGTTTCTACTCCGCTGCGCATGTGATGTCCGCCTAGCGACGTGGCGTACATCCCCGAAATGATGGTCGTTCGCGCCGGAGCACAAACCGGCGCATTGGACCAACACGTTTTGTATCGCAGCGACTTTCCAGCCAGCAAGTCAAGGTTCGGTGTGTCAGCATAATCGTCGCCGTAGCATCCAAGCTGCTGACCGTTGTCTTCGCTGACCAGCCACAGAATGTTGGGGCGGTCTGATTCACCGCTGACCGATGAAATCGAAAACAGCAACACAAAAACGCAGCAACAAAACCGAGACATAAACCACCCTGGGATCAATAGACATTCAAGCAGACACTCTTTTGAATGATAACAGAAGAGAATCAACGAAACTGACACTGTTGGTCCGTCAATCAGGGCTAATCACTTTTTCAAACTGGGGTGCCCTTTAGCGGAGCGGCGCGAGCCGCCCGGTGCCTGATTTACCGGATGGCTCGCGCCATTCCGCTAGATTGTAAGTTGCCCATCTTCAAGAACTGAGTTGCCCTGGTCCGTCAATTTCTAGATTAAGGGTGGACATCGTGGATTTTGAATTTGACGCAACGCTAGGCGGTTTTCTTTAAATGCCGATAGGCTTTCTGAGTCGCCATGCGTCCGCGACGACTGCGAACGATCAATTCACTGCGCAACAAGAACGGTTCGACTTCATCTTCCAGCGTATCGCTGCTGACGTTCATCGTGTGGGCGATCGCGTCCAGGCCGGTTGGGCCACCGGCAAAGATCCGCATCAGAGTGTCCAGGTAGCCGCGATCTTGCTTGTCGAGTCCCAGGTTATCGATCCCGATCATATCTAACGCCGCAGCACAAATTTCTGCGGTCACCTCTCCCCCCGCCTTGCTTTGTGCGTAATCGCGAACCCAAAGCAAACGATTGTTCGCCATTCGCGGTGTGCTTCGACTTCGATCGGCGATCACTTCCGCCGAATCGTCATCAACGGGCAGATTCAACTTAACTGAATTACGTTTGACGATTTCGCAAAGGTCATCCAGCGAATACCAGCCCAAGTGCTCACGAATCTGAAAACGATCTCGCAGCGGAGCGCTCAACATTCCCGCTCGCGTCGTCGCACCAATCAGCGTGAACGGTTTGAGATCATAATTTAGCGTTCGCGCGTTGACGCCTTCACCGAGCACGATATCGATTCGAAAATCTTCCATCGCCGTGTACAGGTATTCTTCGACTGGCTTTGGCACGCGGTGAATTTCGTCGATGAACAACACGCTACCTTCGCCCAAATTGGTCAAGTAAGGCAGCAGGTCTTTGGGCGCTCGAATTCCCGCTCCGTTGGCCATTTGAACCGTCGTGCCCATTTCCGATGGAATGACTGTGGCGAAGGTCGTTTTCCCCAGACCGGGTGGCCCATCAAACAAAATATGGCCCAGCGGTTCGCCACGTCCTTGGGCCGCATCGATCGCGATTTTGAGCTTTTCGATGACATCGCGCTGACCCACCATTTCGTCCATTCGCCTTGGACGAAGCGAAGAATCATTCGAATCCACAGCGGACGAAGCCACACCGTTCCCATCGCCATCGACGGGTGGATCACTGCCACGATCAGCTGCGGATTTCTCTGGATCAGATTGCTGGTAAACTGCTTCACGTGCCATCGGCGGACCACTCCGTTGTGTACATAGATATCGCAGCCGGATTGTAGCAGGAAGTCGCATGTAGGCCGAATGGAGCTTTAGCGACATCCGGCAATTCTCCCATGATCCAACTCCGCCGGATGTCGCTTCGGCTCCATTCGGCCTACGAATTTGGTAACAAAACACTCTATGAACTCCACTCCACACGCCCATTGGCACGGTTTTACTCAAATGGCGGACTTCAAGCCGCTGGTCATTGAGTCCGCCGAAGGGTGTTGGCTGACGACCACTGACGGAAGACGTCTGTTTGACGGTGTTTCAAGCCTTTGGTGCAACGTTCACGGTCACCGCCATCCAAAAATTGATGCGGCCGTTGCTGATCAGCTGAAACGAGTCGCCCATATCACCACGTTGGGTATGTCGGCCGACGTGACTGATCACTTGGCGGAAAAGTTGGCGGAGATTACCCCGGGGGATCTGTCGCACGTGTTCTTTAGCAGCGATGGTTCCTCATCAGTCGAAGCCGCCATGAAGATGGCCTTTCAGTATTGGCAACAAAAATCGAACCCCTGTCCCGCAAAGACAAAGTTCCTGGCATTGGGCAGCGCCTATCACGGTGACACGACGGGATCCGTGTCGCTTGGCGGCATCAAGTACTTTCATCAATTGTTCGCACCCATTTTATTTGAACCCGTTCGCGGTCCGGTTCCTTGTAGCTATCGATCGCCGGAATCCGTCAGGGCAGAAGACGCGGCCGATCATTACGCCGCCGAGATTGAATCGCTGCTACAACAATATCATGGTTCCATTGCCGCGATCGTGATGGAGCCGTTGGTTCAAGGTGCGGCTGGAATGATCACGCACCCGATGGGACTGCTGGGAAAAATTCGCGAGCTCTGCAATCGTTATGAAGTGCTACTGATTTGTGATGAAGTCGCCGTAGGATTTGGACGTACCGGAAAACTCTTTGCTTGCGAACATGAATCGGTCGTTCCTGATATTCTATGCATGGGCAAGGGACTGACTGCGGGATACCTGCCCATGGCTGCCACCGTCGCTCGGCCGCACGTCTACGAAGCATTTCTAGCTGACATTGCTGCGTCAAAACAGTTCTTCCACGGACACACCTTTGGCGGAAACCCGCTGGCTGCTGCGGCGGCATTGGCATCGATCGACTTATTTGAGACCACCGATGTGTTGCAACAAGTCGAGCCCAGGGCCGAGCACTTTCGCCGCAAATTGTCTTCACTGGCTGACCATCCCAACGTGGGCGACATTCGCGGCCGCGGTTTGATGGTGGGGATTGAAATCGTCGAAGACAAACTTCATCGGCGTCCGTTTCCTTCAGCGGAATTGATTGGCAAACGAATTTGTGAGGCGGCACTTGATCGTGGTGCTTGGATCCGTCCTCTGACCGATGTCATCGTCGCGATGCCGCCGCTGTGCAGCACCGAAGCCGAACTCGATTTCCTGGCCGAGACGATCATCCGCTCCGTCCAACAAGTCGTTCCAAGTGAAATTTGCTCGGGCACCTTGGCGAACCAATCATGAACGAAAACGAAGATGATCGCATTGATGTGTCCGATCCATCAATCATTGCCAAATACGAACCTTATTTGCGGATGCTCGCTCGCACGCAAATGAGACGAGCCTACCAAGCCAAAGTGGGTGCCAGCGACATGGTTCAACAAGCAATGATGCAGGCAGTCCAGGGCATTGATGGATTTCGCGGTCAAACCGAAGCGGAACTACGAGGCTGGCTGCGGCAAATTCTGGCACATCATTTGTGCCATCTTGACCGGGACATGCATCGCGGCAAACGGGACGTTCGCCGCGAACAATCGATCGAACAAAAACTGGCGCAATCATCAATGCGACTGGAAGGATTGCTGGCCGGTGATGAAGCGACGCCCAGCCAACACGCCATGGTGGGCGAGAACGTGATCCAGTTAGCCGAAGCCGTCGAGTCCTTACCAGCGGACCAGGCCAACGCGATTCGACTGCATTACCTCGAAGGCATGAAGCTTTCTGAAGTTGCCCAAGCGATGGAAAAAACGACCGGATCAGTCGCCGGACTCATGCACCGCGGCATGAAAACACTTAGAGATAGCCTTTGAAAACAGGTGTCAGGTTACAGGTAACCGGTGACAGGAGTAAAACGATAGCTTGCTCAGTGACACTGTCCTGTCCACTGTTACCTGTCACCTGAAACCTACTTGCTATGATTCGCACCCGCTTCGCTCCTTCACCAACCGGCTACCTTCACATCGGTGGCGTCCGTACCGCTTTGTTCAATTGGTTGTTGGCCAAACAATCAGGCGGGCAATTTATTTTGCGGATCGATGACACCGACGCCGACCGTAATGTCGCCGACGCCTTGCAGCCAATCCTAGACGGATTTCGCTGGTTGGGCATGGACTGGGACGAAGGTCCAGAAGTCGGTGGGCCGCACGAACCTTATTATCAATCAAAACGCAGCGAGTCCCACAAAGCAGCCGCTGCGAAGTTGTTGGCATCCGGTCACGCCTACCGCGATTACGCCAGCGCGGATGACCTAAAATCGCTCCGCGCCGAAGCAGAAAAGAAGGGCGAGCGTTTCTTTTACGACCGCCGCTTCATGGCCGAAGACGACGCGGCAGCAGCGAAGTACGAAGCCGAAGGTCGTGCCGCCACGATTCGACTGAAGATGCCCCGCGAAGGCGATTGCGTCATCGACGACCTCATTCGCGGTGAAGTCCGTGTTCAATGGTCAACCGAACAAGATCACGTCATCCAACGTGCCGATGGCAGTTGCATCTATCACTTGGCCAGTGCGGTTGATGACCATGACTTGCAGATCACTCATGTTGTTCGCGCCGAAGAACACTTGCCCAACACCGCTCGGCAAATTTTCATTCTCGAATCGCTTGGGTACCAGCTGCCTAAGTTCGCTCACCTGCCTTACGTCGCCGAACCAAGTGGGACAGCGAAACTTAGCAAACGAAAATTGTCCAAGTACGAAAAGAACAAAGACTTCGCCAACCTGCTGTCTCACGGCCGATCAATCGCCGATCGCTGTAACATTGAAACCGCAGCGGACACTTTTAATCCGGTCATCATCGATTTCTATCGCGAAATAGGATTCGATCCCGATGCAATTTTGAATTACCTAGTGTTGCTGGGTTGGTCGCTGGACGGTGAAACCGAAAAGTTCACCATCGATGAAATGGTGAAGAATTTCACGTTGGAACGAGTCAATAAAGCACCCGCGTCCTTCGACCCGCAAAAGCTGCTTTCGTTTCAAGGCGACGCTTTCGCCGCGTTGCCGTTAGACACCCGAGTCGCACGATGTCGCCCCTTTGCGATTGCCGCTGGATTTATCACTGATGATTACGCCGGAAAAGAATTTGCCGCAATCATTGATGGGGCGGGGGACCGAATGAAAATGGCAGGTGATATCCTAGACTTCGATTACTTTTTCAAAGACGACATCACCTATAACGAAAAAGCTTTCCAAAAACGCATCAACAAGCCCGAAAACGCTCGCGAATTGCTGGTGAAAATCGCTGATTTCCTCGAATCCGATTCAACCGAATTTGATGTGATCCAGTCCAAAAAATTAGTCGAAAACTTTTGTGCAACCGAATCGATTGAACTCAAAGATATCATCCATGCGTTAAGAGTCGCGACGACCGGAACGGCTGCCGGATTTGGCATGTTTGAAACCCTAGCAATTCTCGGTAAAGATAGAGTCGTGGCGAGATCACGTAACGCGGCGCAAGCATGACCCTGACAGGATCCCGTCTGGTTCTAGTTCAGGGGGCTAATTCAGGGGTCTAATTCAGAGGTCTCATTTACCAGCTTGCAGCTTTCTTAGATCAACTCGCAGTTGTCTCAGTTTAACCGGTGCAGTAATGAAACGAGCCCTTTCTCTCTTTGTTCTTTTGCCCATGGCACTGGGCGGCTGTAGCAGCGAGCCCGCGCCGGTTGCTTCCTTTGAGCCAAACTTGGTCCATACCACCAAGTATGCGATCCAAGAAGAACTTGATATGGACCAAGCGTCCGCTGATGCATTTTGGTTAGCTGAAACCATGTTTGGCACCCCGGACGAACCCAAGCTGCCAAAGTTTGTCATCGAGGATAACGACTTAGCGTCGTTGGTCTCCAACAAAAACCTCAGGCGAGCGTCTGGCCCTGCGGATGTCGAAGGTCGTGGACTGTATCGCAAACACTGTGCGGTCTGTCATGGAATCACCGGTGACGGACGCGGCCCGACCGGTGCGATCCAAATGCCCTACCCCCGTGATTATCGCATGGGCGTTTTTAAGTTCAAATCCGTTCCTCGTGGTGCCAAGCCAACCAAGAATGACCTGGCCAATGTCATTCGACACGGGATTGGCGGCACAGGCATGATTGCCATTCCCGCACTCAGCAATTCCGATATCGACGCCTTGGTGGACTATGTGATCTATCTTTCCTGGCGAGGTGAATTGGAACGACAAGCCGTCGATGGAGCCATTTTTGACGGCATCATCGAAGACGGCGAGCGTATCATTGACCCGGACTATGTCGCCGAACTGGCCGCCGATCCAAGACTGGCTGAACAGTTGGAAGCGTTGGCCGACAAGGACAGCAAAGAGCTAAGTGAATCCGAGGTAGCAGCTCTGGAAAAGCACGAAACCCACCTTGAAAACTGGGAATACGCCGAAGAGTACGTCGCCGATATCGCTGAATCATGGCTAGAAGCAAACGACGAAGTGATCGAAGTCCCGAAACCACCAAGTGAGATTCCGGTCGCCGAGAGTTACGAAGACGTCGTTCAATTCCGCAACGGCCCCCAGGCCGATTCGTTCGCGGAATCGGTCCAGCGAGGTCAAGAACTCTTTACGGGAAAGATCGCTGCGTGCAGCAAATGCCATGGCGAAATGGGACTCGGCAATGGGCAAACCAATGATTATGACGATTGGACGAAAGATTGGACAACGCGTATCGGCCTAAAACCCGAGGACACCGATTCACTGATTCCGATGCTCGCACGCGGTGCCTTCCCACCTCGCAACGCCATGCCACGGAACTTTGCCGAAGGCATTTTCCGGGGCGGGTCTTCGTCAAGAGATTTGTACCTGCGAATCACGCAAGGCATCGACGGATCGCCGATGCCCGCGCTCACTTTCGTCGATGGCAAAGTCGAAGAAACCGACGTCTGGCACCTGATCAACTTCATACGAAGCTTGCAAAATGCACCCGAAGCAATGTAACAGCAGAAATTTTTAATACCGACCGCGGCTATAGCGACCGCGTTTCAGTGAATGCCCGGTCTACGTGCCAGCACGGGCAAGTGGTAACCTACCGGAGTCCAGTTTCAACCTTCTCCACGTTCGCAACATAGACTCCTGATGAGTAAGCACCCAACCGACGATTCGTCAGACAACGAGTCCCCCAAAGAGTCTCGTCACTTCATCCAGCAAGCGATCGATGCTGACTTGGCGTCGGGCCGATTCGATAAAGTCTTGACTCGCTTTCCACCCGAACCCAATGGCTATCTACACATTGGACATGCCAAAAGCATTTGCTTGAACTTTGGTTTGGCGAAAGAATTCGGTGGCACCTGCAACCTGCGATTCGACGACACCAATCCGACAAAAGAAGAAACGGAGTACGTCGACGCAATCAAAGACGACGTCACTTGGCTAGGTTTTCAATGGGACAACCTGCACTTTTCCAGTGATTACTTTCAACAATTGTACGACTGGGCTGAAAAGCTTATCGAACAAGGCGATGCCTACGTTTGCGACTTGAACGCAGAGCAAACACGGGACTATCGCGGTTCGTTGACCGAACCAGGCCGCGACAGCCCTCACCGTGAACGCAGCCCCGAAGAAAACCTGAAACTGTTTCGCGACATGCGCGACGGAAAGTTTGCCGATGGCGAAAAAACCCTTCGTGCAAAAATCGACATGGCATCGCCCAACATCAACTTGCGCGATCCAGTCATGTACCGAATCCTTCGCGCAACACACCATCGCACCGGCGACAAATGGTGCATTTATCCAACGTACGATTGGACTCATGGACAAAGTGATTCGATCGAAGAGATTACGTTCTCGGTTTGCACATTGGAATTTGAAAACCATCGTCCACTGTACGATTGGTATTGTGAAAAACTGGGAATCCATCATCCAAGGCAAATCGAGTTTGCGAAATTAAAACTCAGCACTTTGCTAATCGGCAAGCGACACATGTTGCGAATGGTCAAAGAAGGCTTAGTAGATGGCTGGGACGATCCTCGCATGCCAACGCTGTCGGGTTACCGACGCCGAGGCTACACCCCTGAATCGATTCGTAATTTCTGCGCGGACATTGGCGTAGCTAAATTCAACAGCACGATTGACATCATTCGCTTAGAAAATTCCGTCCGCGATCACCTAAACAAAGTCGCTCCGCGACGAATGGCAGTTCTGGATCCGATCAAGCTGACCATTACCAACTGGCCTGCCGGAGAAGTGGTCACTAACGAAGCCGTCAACAATCCGGAAGAACCGGATGCTGGTAGTCGGGAAATTCCATTTTCGGGTGAACTGTATATCGAACGCGAAGATTTCCGCGAAGAAGCACCTCGTAAGTTCTTCCGACTTAAAAAAGGTGGAGCCGTTCGCTTGCGAGCTGGCTACATCATCGATTGCCAAGATGTGGTCAAAGACGATGACGGAAATATCATCGAAATCTTATGCACCTACGATCCCGATACGAAGAGCGGCGAAGACAACTCGGGACGCAAAGTCAAAGGCACGATCCACTGGGTCAGCGCCCAGCATGCCGCAAAAGTCGAAGTGCGTCTGTACGATCGACTGTTTACTGTCGAAGACCCAAGCAAGTGCGAAGAGGGGCAAACCTTTGTCGATCATCTCAACCCAAACTCACTTAAAAAAGTCACCGCGTTCGTAGAACCGGAACTGGCCAAAGCCAAAGTCGGCGACCGAGTTCAATTCGAGCGACTGGGTTACTTCATCGTCGACCAAGACAGCACCGACGATAAGCTGGTCTTCAACCGAATCGTCTCGCTAAGGGACACGTGGGGCAAGATGGAAGCCAAGGGCAAGACGAAGTAGCGTGTTGAAATAGCCGATCAGG
>CAYVAN010000057.1:0-11415 GCA_964449225.1 uncultured Rhodopirellula sp. | reverse complement strand
TTGGAGTATTCACCATTGTCGCTCGGCTCTCCGAGCCGAAAGCGCAATCGGCGCGGAGAGCCGAGCGACATTGTCCAGCTTGAAAAACTGATTTGCCCTGGGTGTTGACCACAGACCAACACGAATGAACACAGATTGATAGGTGAGTTTCAATCTGTGTTCATTTGTGTGAATCTGTGGTGATTTCTGCTGCTTGGTCGTTGCTCAACTTTGTTGAGATGCGTGCACCTAGAATCGAGTCCAATTGGGCCAACGCCACTTACTTTTGCGCGCAGCGATTACTTCTGCACTGCGAACAACCGATCGCCTCGGCGGATCAACAGGTATGGTTCTGCGAATGCACCAGCGTAAATTTTGTGGCCGCCGCCAAATGCAGGAGCCTCGCTTTCAATTTCCCAACAACGATTGGTTGTGATTTCTTTGTTGCTATCCATCGACACAACGCTGGTCGTTCCCTTGCTGCCAAACAAGTAAAGATTCTCGCCAGCAACAATCGGCGTGGCCCAAACGCTGCCAGCTTTGATTCGAGTGGTTGAAACTCTTTCGCCGGTTTCCAGATCGAGCCTAAAGAGCACGCCGGCGCGACTGACGAATGCGGCGGTGTTCCCCGCAGCAACGGGGCTGCCAAAAGTTGAACTCGCCTTATTCGCTCGCCAAACTGCTTTGGCTTGAAACGTATTGTCATCGGATTTTTCAATCTGAATCAGAGTGTTGTTTTGCGGTGCTGTGCCTCCATCACGATCTTCCCGACCACCGGAAGCTCCCATTAGAAACCGACCATCACCCGCTGGCATGGGCGTGCAAGAGGTGTTGCCCGTGATATCAGTAAACTCCCAAAGTCGATCGCCAGTGGATGGATTAAAACCGACGATCTTTCCGCTCGCACTGCAAACAAGATGCGACGCTTCGCCAACGGAAATCAAACGTGGCGAACTCCAAGATGTTGATCCCAACCCCGGTACTTTCCAGACTTCCTCACCCGTCGATGGATTGATCGCCATAACGTAGGGATCGGTTTGGCGTTCGATCCAAACGAAAACGTTTGTGTTGCCATTTTCCAATGAAGCTGACAAACCATGGCGTGCTTCGATCTTTCCAAACTGATCGACCAAATTGCGCTCCCACAGAACATCGCCATTGGTTGCGGTCCCCAGCAATAAGCCACCCTCGAAGAATGCAACGAAGCCATTTTGCGTGGCCACGGCCGATGGTGCAGCACGGCTGACCATCGGTGAATTCTTGAAAGGCAAAGGGTTGGGTCGATCAACTTGCCAATTCTTGGTGCCGTCCATTGCGAAAGATGCAAAGTGATAGTTGTCTTTTTCAGATCCACTCGTTGAGGTCACAACGATCTGGTCGTGAGCAACGATGGGAGTCGATTGGCCGTAGCCCTGAATCTCTGCGGTCCAAGCAATGTTTGATTCTGGCGACCATGATGTCGGCAACCAAGTTTGATCGGCAATCGCCTGTCCACCGTTTTGGAATTGCCCCCAGAGAGCGTCTTCCGCACAGACAAAGTAGGACTGACTGATGCTGAAAATCGCCGCCAAAACCAACGTCCGATAGCGAGAACAACTAGCATCAGTGGCGTTTGTTAATTTTCCAAAAATCATGCGATAGCGACTTTACACCTGAGTCCGAAGCATCTAGTTTCTTGCTGAGAACAATTCTCAACTAGCTTTTAAAGGTAGCAAGCAAGGTGAGTCACCGGCAACTCGGCTAACGTCGATTTCCCGTTGTTGACCATCCAGCCAGCGAAAACGAAGCAACACGTTTGCGGACGATCCGCGATCGTTGTTCCATTTTTTCACTGTTTGGAGACGCTTGATGCTTCGCATCTTTAGCCGCGCACTTTCCTGCGCAATCTTGTTTGGTTCGCTCTTGCCGCTGTCCGGTTCCGCAGCGACTTTCACCCCCGGTGAGACTATCCCCGGACTTAGCGGCGATGTTTTTACGTGGGGTTCTGAAGATTCCAATAGCACCTTTGTGGCATGGGACAATTTTACTGGGTTCGACGGGGCGACGACGCCGGGCGGGATTCTGCCGGGGACGATTGTCAGTGCTGAACAGTCGTTCGTCGATGGCGCGACACCCAGCGATATCAGATTTGACTCGTTTTCAACGATCACCAGTGGTGGCAATGCCTACGGTTTCAACTTCGCCCCCGGGCAACCCAGTTTTCAGCCCGACTTCATTACCGATGTGACGGCTAACGTCCGTTCTGGAACCGCTGGCGGCAACAACACTCGAATCGTCGCTCAGTGGACCACCCAAGGTGCCGAGCTGGACTACAGCTCGATCTTGTTGAAAACCGATTCAGATCCGTCAGGTCTCGCACCCTTACTGAGCGTTGAAACTGAGCGAATGGCACTCGGTGGTTTCGGTGGCGAGCTGGTAAGCCGGCTTGCAATCTGGGATTTGACTGAATCCCAAGATTCATATGAACTTGATTTCAACGCTTTGTCGAACCACGTTTCGTTAGACAGAGTTCGCTTTGACACCTTTACTCAATCGACTCCGTTTAGCCTTGTGACGGCCATACCGGAACCTACCAGTTTTTCAATTCTAGCAGCAATATCGGGCATTGCATTCAGCCGGCGACGGCGAACGAACACTTGAATGCATTGACTTAGCCAACACGAATTTGCATTTGATGCTTTCTAACTGCGCGGATATTCAGATGACTAGAAGAACGAAACAACAGCACTTGGCAGCCTTCACGCTTGTCGAATTACTCGTCGTGATTGCCATCATCGGCATTTTGATTGGCTTGTTGCTACCGGGCGTCCAGGCTGCTCGCGAGGCGGCGCGTCGAATGTCCTGCAGTAACAATCTTAAGCAAATCGGCTTGGCAATTCACATGTACAATGACGTACATAGGCGATTGCCTCCCTCGGTTCTAGGAATTCAAGACGGCGTTGCGAATGGCCGCGTCGTCAACAAACCCGGTCTTACGCCATGGGTTTCGATTCTGCCATTCCTAGAACAAGACAGTCTTTTTGAGCAGTTCGATTTCAATCACGACACGTCATCGCCGCAGAATCAAGCATCATCTCGCAAGACACCCTCGGTGTACCTTTGCCCGTCGATGTCACTACCTATTACAACGGAGGATTCGCTAGGATATTCCAGCTATGCGGTTTCAACCGGGACGATGAAATATCGGGACCAAATTCACACCGGAGCCTTTGTCGATGCGATGAATGTTTTCCGAAGCAGTCGAGTCATTTTCGGTGGAATTCCAGAAAACGAGTCATGGATGACTTGGACCAGCGTTGATGACATTGCCGGAGCCGACGGCACCAGCAACACGCTACTTGCAGGTGAATTTGGTCGCCAATTGCAAGATGAATCATTGGGTTCTTTCCCATGGCCTGGCAGTGGTGGCGAGAGTTTTGGGCAGTGGACCGCCAGTTATCCCTACAATTCAACAGCGACAGTCTTTGGGAAATTCAATGCCAAACGAGTTGCTCCTTTCGATACAGCGTCATTTGAATCGTTTCGTGGCCCCCATGCCGGTGGTATCGAAGTTGCCATCACTGACGGAGGGGTCCGCTTCCTGACGGATTCTGTCGATGCTTTTGTTCTACGCCAACTTGGTGCTCGTAACGATGGCACAGTGATCAAGAAGGAAGCCTGGTGATGCGTCTAATGATTTTGGCAATCCTTGCGATGCAAGTGGTTGCTTTGAGCGGATGTCAGGAAAATACGGTGGACGCGGTCACCGTCGCCGGAACGGTAAACTGCGGTGGAAAGCCGCTGTCAGGCGCGATTGTGACATTGGACCCTATGGCTGGAACCTCTGGTCCGATTGCAAGTTCGGCTGTTTTCGATGGGAAGTTTGCCATTGCCGCTGACTCTGCCTTGCACGGCGGTAGGTACGTGGTGCGTTTCTCGATGTTGCCCCCGGAGATGCGAAAAAAATTACCAGCAGAACAGGCGGCAAAATTACCGCGGGAATGTTCGGTAATCGGACCTGAGTTTGACGCGAACAGCCAACTTTTCTGCGAATTGGCTCCTAACACCAAGAACGAGCTGAAATTCGACATTCACTTTCGCCGTTAATTCGCCGCTAAAACGAATCTCATCGTTCCTTACACGAATCGAATCTTTCACGGACATAAAAAAATGAAACCTACAGTCCCTCTATTGCAAATGGCAACCCTGTCATTCTTAGCCTTCGCAGTAACCTCCACCTCCCATGCTCACATGGCGTGGCTAGGCACCAACGATAGCAAACACGTTGAATTTTGGTTTGGGGATTCACCCGGCGATCGAACCTACCACATGCCCGCGAAAGTTGCGGCGATTCAACTGCACGCTGACCAGGATGATCAAGCGATCACGACTGCGGCAGTGGAAGAAGATGAATTGGTCGGCCTGCGTAGCAAAGCGAAAATCGATTCAGATGCTGAGATTTCTGGATCGGTGATTTACGGGCTCTATCATGGAATGAAGCTGACCTATCACGTGGAGCATCTGCCCAGTCGCGACGCATCGACTTGGCCGACGACGGCTCGTGAAAATACTCCGCTGCAATCGGTAATCACGCCCGCTCCCGAAGGTGGACTGTTGGTATCGATCTTGAAAGATGGCAAACCAGTCAAAGACGTTGAAGTAAAACTCTATTGCGAAGAAGGTCACCAAGAGGATTCGCAAATGACCGATTCTGCTGGCATGGTCACGTTTGGAAAGGATGTGGTCGAAGCCGGACTGAACGCGATCATGGTTGGCTTGACGAACAAAGAAGCTACGGGCGAACTTGACGGCGAGGCCTACACAATCGCTGCTGACTATCTGACATCAACTTTCTATCACGGTCCATCCAAACAGGGTTCTGATAACGACGCAGCAGCCAAGCCCAATAAGAAAATGGGTGCCAAAGTGGACCCCAACAGTGGTGTTTCGATTGGCGAATCTGGATTACCAGATCTGCCAGAAGAGCTTACCAGTTTCGGAGCGGCGATCGCGGGCGGCAAACTGTATGCTTACGGCGGTCATACTGGCGAAGCACATTCGTATTCCACGACCGAACAATCCAACCGTTTCTGGTGCCTGGACCTCGCTGCTGGCCAAAGCGGTAAATGGAAAAAACTCCCCAGCGGACCGCGGATGCAAGGACTTGCTTTGGTCGCACACGGCGATGATTTGATTCGCATCGGTGGATTTACAGCCATGAACGAAATCGGTGACGACCACGACTTGCATTCACAAGCGATCGTCGAAAAGTACAACCCGGCGTCGAACCAGTGGACAAGTCTTCCCGACCTGCCGGAACCACGTTCGTCGCTTGACGCGGCGGTGTTGAATGATCGCGCTTACGTTTTCGGAGGTTGGCAAATGCAGGGCGAAAGCGACGATGCGAGCTGGCATGACACGGCTTGGTCTTTGGACCTGTCCAAAGACCAAGCGGTTTGGGAAGCGCTCGCAGCGCCCACTTTTCAACGACGTGCCGTCAGTGTTGCAGCGCACGATGGCAAATTATTTGTCATCGGTGGAATGCAAGCTGTCGGTGGACCAACCACTCGAGTCGACATTTACGACCCTAGCACCGACGCCTGGACCCAAGGCCCATCCATACCGGGATCGGGAATGTCGGGGTTTGGATCGTCCGCATTTGACGTCGGTGGTGTGCTTTACGTCAGCACGCTGGACGGATTTGTCCATGCATTGGATGCATCGTCGGATCAGTGGCGAACCGTTGCAAAGTCCGATCCAGCTCGATTCTTCCATCGTATGCTTCCGGCCCAGGATTCGACTCTGTTGATGATCGGTGGAGCCAATATGGAAATAGGTAAGTTTACACACATCGATGCTATCTCCTTGCCAAAGACACACTGATGGCTGAACGTTCCGATGATGTACCGGATGCTTCGGTTCTTGGTAGCAAAACAGGAACCAGGGAGACCGCTTACAACGCGGCAATCGGCCGGATGCGAGAGCAGGTCGGCAATAAGGTCATACGTTTCAATGACCTTGCAAAATGTGGAGACGAAGTTTGGATCGAGCATGCCGGTCAACTTTATCGGCTAAGGAAGACACGCCACGAGAAACTCGTACTGTCAAAGTAAAGCAACTTAGATGAACAAAAGCGTCGCAAAAGATGCGAGTGTAGTAATTGTAGACCGCTTCATTCCAATTCGAATCAATGAACCATGTTTCGGATTACGTCAATCAATTGATGATGACTCTTGGCAGATTCGTCACCGGCTACAGCAGACCACCGTCTAGAACTTTCGCGTCATTGCGATTCGTTTTCTTGGCTCGTCAACTTCGACAACTTTTACTTTCACAACATCGCCCACCGAAACAATTTGGTTGGGATCTTTTACGAAAGTATCGGATAACTGCGAAATGTGGATCAGGCCGTCTTGATGGACGCCAACATCCACGAACGCTCCAAAGTGGGTCACGTTGGTAATGACGCCTTCCAGGATCATTCCCGGTTTTAGGTCAGAGATTTTGTTGACCTTGTCATCAAACTTGACTGCACGGAACTCGCTGCGCGGATCGCGTCCCGGCTTGGCAAGTTCAGCAATGATGTCGGTAACTGTCGGGGCTCCAAATTGGTCATCGACAAAATCATTGGGATTGAGTTTCTGGCTTAGGGTCACGTTGCCAACCAACGATTTTGAATCTGCACCAATCTGCTTGGCCATCTTTGCCACCACCGAATAACATTCGGGGTGAACCGCCGAATTGTCCAGCGGTTCATCGCCTCCGCGAATCCGCAAGAAACCTGCGGCTTGCTCGAACGCTTTTTTGCCCAACTTGGGAACCTTTGTCAGCTGCTTGCGACTAGAAAAGCCACCATGTTCGTCACGATATTCAACAATGTTCGCGGCCAACTTTGGGCCGATTCCAGCGACACGCGACAACAATGGAACGCTAGCGATATTCAAATCAACGCCAACTCGGTTGACACATGATTCGACCGTGCGATCCAAGCACTTGCGTAGCTGGGTTTGATTGACATCGTGTTGATACTGGCCGACGCCAATTGACTTTGGATCAGTCTTTACCAATTCGGCGAGTGGATCCTGCAAACGTCGGGCAATGCTGATCGCGCCCCGAACAGTGATGTCCAAGTCTGGAAACTCCTTGCCCGCTAATTCGCTGGCCGAATAAATCGATGCCCCCGATTCGCTGACCATCACTTTCGATACGCTTAACTTGTGTTCGCGAATTAAATCGCCAACAAAGGCATCGGTTTCTCTTGACGCGGTACCATTTCCGATTGCAATCAATTCAACCTGATGCTTCTTGATCAACGCTAACAGTGTTTTGCTGGCTCCGGCAGTGTCATTTTTTGGAGCGGTGGGATAGATCGCTGTATTGGCCAAGTACTTTCCGGTGGCATCAATCACTGCGACCTTACATCCGGTGCGGAAACCGGGGTCGATCCCAATGGTGACGCGTGGTCCAGCCGGCGCGGCCATCAACAGGTCGCTCAAGTTCTTTCCAAATACTGCAATCGCTTCTTCGTCAGCTTTTTCTTTTAACGATTGCATCACGGTGGTCTGCATTGCTGGTTTTAGCAAGCGATCGTGACAGTCCTGCAAGGCACCTTTTAAATCCTTGTAAAAAAGGGAACGACGATCGGGGATCAGTTTCGGCTCGATCGTTCGCATCACCTCGGCTTCGTCCATGTCGACGCCAATCTTCAGCACGCCTTCGGATTCGCCACGCAACATCGCAAGCAAACGGTGCGAAGGAATTCTGCTGACGGATTCTCTGTGATCAACATACAGTTCAAACTTTTCAGCAGCAGCTTTCTTACCGCGTTTTACCTTGGATGTGATCGCCCCCCGCTCGACTGCTTGATGGTGCATCCAGGCGCGAATCTCGGCCTTTTCGGCCCAGGTTTCTGCAACGATGTCCAGTGCTCCGGCGAGAGCTACCTCCGTATCAGGTACTTCTTTTTCAGGCGAAACAAACCGCTGCAAGATTTCAGATTTCGAATCGGATATTCGTTCCTGCGAGAGCATCAAGTCGGCGAGCGGCCCGAGCCCTCGCTCGCGTGCAATCATACCGCGTGTCCGGCGTTTAGGTTTAAACGGAAGGTAGATTGCCTCAAGCGTTGGCAGATCAGTGCAAGCTTCAATCTTTGCCCGCAGCGGATCCGTCAGCAATCCCTGTCCGTCGATCGACTTCAGCACGGTCACTTTGCGAGCCGCCAAGGCGTTTGCTTTCTCTAACGCATCTTCGATCGCTCGTAGCAAGATCTCGTCCAGACCACCGGTCACCTCTTTTCGATAACGAGCAATAAAGGGAATGGTGTTTCCATCGCTCAGCAATTCGATCGCGGCGGAAACTTGCTTGTGCGGAATCGCGAGTTCGCTTGCAATCGCATGACTAAAGTTGTTGCTGGAAGGCGTCGTTGCCATAGTGGTCGCTGATCAGAGGAACGTAAGTTACTTTTAAATAAATGAACCAGGGAAGTGATTCTAAGATGCTTCGTTAGAACATTGTGAGAATTGATGTAGGCCGTGCCGTGGTGTCATGATCAAATACTCGGCCATCTGACGCCGATCGAGGTCGTCGCTGATGATCTGAAAGAGCCTTCAAAATAGTCCCAATGACTTTTTTCTTGGCAGAAGACTCCATTGACGTAGTCCGCGATGTAGGGAAAACGATTTGATGAAGACTCAGACGCAGATGGATTGTGGTTGTCTTCGATCATCGGACTTTTGGGTGACAATGAGGTTTCGGTTTCGTCGCTAGTGCGACCGCCCATTGGCTTGCTGTAAGAAGTGCTTGACCGCTCGCCCGCTGATCGTCGTTTTGCCGAGTAATTCTTCGGCAATCCAGCGGATCGCTTGGGCGTTGGATTGATCGCTCAGCAAGTGTTCAGTTTTGTCCAACATTCGTCGTTGGACTTTCTCCAATTGTCGCTCGCTTCCGGGGCGAGTTCGGATCAAGCGAACGATCCCCTGCAGGTCTTGGCGAGCGCCATCGAGACAGTACTGCCCCGTGAAATGAGCCTCCGCGACCATGCCAGCAAACAGGATCATGACTTCATCTTCCAGCCAATCTTTGGATGACTTGATTCGGCCCTTTTGAATTTGGCAGACGCCCAATCGTCCGCCGCCGGTTTGGATTTTACCCGGTGCGATCGAAACTTTTTGGATTGGTCGGCCCACCAGCGTCGCCATGACCGCATGGCCAGCTTCGTGGTAAGCGGTCGCGGTTCGCTGTCGATCAGCTTGGTCCATCAGTGACAAGAGTCCATTGTGTTTAAGAACCAATGCCAAATTCTGACTTAATCTCTTCAGAATTAAAATTCTTGGGTTGGTCGAAGTCTTGGTTTTCGAGCAGCCTATCAAAATCAATCGCAGTTTTCAGCTTCGATTGCGTATTGGGGATGGACTGCTGGGCGGTCCAGCGAATGGCGTTGGTGACCAAATGCAAGAGATTTTGATTGGACCAGTTCCAATGATAGTGGCCACCGGTAAAGCCGAAGGACCGTCCACCGTCGGTTCGATCGTAAGCCCAGGCGAGGGTTTGCGGGACACTCGCGGCGACCTTTTGACGCACATCCGGATTACCTGAGTGCGGACCGTCGCTACGACGCATCGTTTCGGGAGGTGCGATCGCCGAGAGAATCGGCGTGATCTGACCAGCGGATGCGAATCGCATGTTGAAATACCACTCATCGTAAATTCTAAACCGACCTGCCGGGATTGGTTTGATTCCGCGTGCAATCGGATGATCAGGTAGGGCGGTGAATTCAGCGAGCCAATGCGGATTGACGCTGTAGTTGATCTCGAAATGCCCCCCCAGCAACCTTCGAAACCGATCACCCATTTCGCCGGGCACTGTTTCAACGGCGTAGTGCAGACAAACCAATCCACAACCCTCGGCCAGCTTTTGTTCCAAGCGATCCATTTGAGCGATCGCAAGATGACGTTTGCCTCCATCGCAATAAATCACAATTGCGTCCGCTTCGGCAACCAGCCTGTCTTCCTTTGGCCAACCACGCACCACGTCGACATGCGTGTCTTCGTTGGCGACCGTTTCTTCAAGAATTTTTAAACCAGCGTAGTGTTCATGAGCACCGTAACCGTGTGACGGATCACCAGCAATCATCAAGACGTTTCGAGGCTCTGCGGCATCAACGATGCCAATCATCATCACCAAGGCAAAAAGACTGAAAGCTGCGTTAAAAAGCTGCATAGCGATCCTGAAATGTGAGACGACGGCCAGAACTTTCGGCGTCATCTTAGGTCAAGCGAAAGCTTTCAGAAAGCATGAAACCTTAGCAGCAGAGCAAATCATTTTTTCAAACTGGAGACCGTGTCGCCGTAGCGAAGCTCGCGTAGAGCTTCGGCGATTGCAGGGAAACCCAGCGCCTACGCGGCGATCGCTACCTACTGACGACACCCCAATCAGTTTTTCACTTGGAGCGTCAATGGGGATCCTGTTACCTGTTCGCCAAGACATCGCGGTAGACGGCAGCGGTTCCGGCTGCCATCGCCGTGTCGGAGAACTTTTTGGCGTGGGTTGTAAAAGCGGCTTCTGACATCTTCGCCCAGTCGTATTTGCCGGTGACCAAATCAGAAATGGCTTCGGCAAGTGATTCCGCATCACGTGGTTTGGCCAGCAAACCTTCGGCGCCATGGGTTACTGCCTCGGGGGTTCCTTCGACCCTGGTTGCGATCACGGGCACTGCCGCTGCCATCGCTTCCAACACGACCATTGGCAAGCCTTCACCAAACAGACTGGGAAGAAGCATTGCATCTAGTTTGACCAATTCAGCAGGAACGTCTGATGTGAACCCCACTTCTTCAATACCATCGTGCAATCGTAAGCGATCAATTTGGTCTTCAATTGATCGTCGGTAGGATTCCGTTTCGTAAGGCCCGATAATTCGCAACACAACATCATGTCCATTGCTGCGAAGCTTGGACACCGCTTCGAGAGCAAACTCAAGTCCTTTGCGAGGTCGCTGAAGTGCGATCAACCCCATCACCCACCGACCACCCGGCTCAGGTGTGTGTGTTCGAGCTGGTCGAATGGCGGGAACTCCATTATGAACCACTGACACCTTTTCCGACTGACAGCCACTGGCGATGCAGTCTTCGCGAAGGCTACCTGAAACAGTAATGAGGCGGCTGCAAGTTCGCAGCGACAGTTTTTCAATCCATGCGTTGATTCGGTTCGAGAACGCTTTGGCCGAATCACGTGCCGCTGGAGAATGAACATGATAGATCCACGGTACGCCAGACATCTTAGATGCGATCGCTGTAATCATCGCGCTACGTGGTGTATGTGCATGTAGCAAGTCGTGGCATTCGTCATCGATGATTTTGCAGATTGATTTTGCTGCGTGCAGATCGAACCGGTGATTCATCGGCGTAAAATAACCCCGCCCCCCATATGCCATAGTTTTATCAACCAAAAAACCCCACAATG
>CAYVAN010000056.1:19808-23440 GCA_964449225.1 uncultured Rhodopirellula sp. | reverse complement strand
GCCCTGCTTTTTAGCCCCGTCATACCCTCTGTGGAGGTAATCGCGGTTATCTTGGGGTTTGCCAAAGCGCCTTTGCCGAGTTGTGCGACTTGGTTGGTAGTCCCTGCCCCGATCGATGGACCGTTTTTTGGAAGCTCCGCAGCGAATCAGTCGAGCGAAACGCGAAGGTTGTGAGGCCTTTGGCGATCTGTACGACTGGCTTGTCACTCCGATTTACCGATACGCCTGGAATCAGGTCAACGACCAATCGGCGGCAGAAGACATTTGCGCCGAGGCATTTTTGGCATTAGTAAATGAACTGGATACGTTGCCGGAGTCGGACCTAGCCGTCATGGCTTGGATGCGGCGAGTGGTCAGGAATAAGTCGGTTGACTGGATACGTCGGAAACGGGTTCAACGAAAAGCACAGACCGTGATCGCAGATTCCAAGACAGACCGAGACGACGAAAATTCGCCATCGTTTGCGATGGAAACACAAGAGGAATGTCATTTGGTCCAGCGTGTTCTCCATCGTCTGCCAAGCGATCATCGTGACGCTCTGGAGCTTTGTTACATCGACGGCCTTACAATTCGGCAAGTCGCAACTGCTTTGGACCTGAGTGTCTCAGCCGCTAATTCTCTGCTGTTCCGAGCACGCGAAAATTTCCGCAAGGAATGTGATCGGCAGCAACAGTGTACCGGTGAGCCTTCCGCTGCTTCACCACGACAGCAAGGAGCGGGTTGATGAACGATCAGTTTGAAGAAAATTCATCAAATGATGATTCAGCCAAAAACCAGTACGATCGTGCGCTGGATTCACGGATCGCCGAAATGTTCCATGAAGGTTTCGCCAACGTCAAGCCAAGTGAATCCTTTCAAGAACGATTAAAACAAAAGTTAACAGACCAGCTTAGTGACCAAGCAGTCTCCATCAACAAAAAAGCATCCTCAGAATTCGCATCTGTAGAATCGGCATCACCAATAAACGCACCCGAGCCAATTGTTCCCGAGCAAATCGTTCCCGAGCAAATCGTTGAGCCTCCGGCCAAGACGAATGCCGGGCCGTTGCGTCGCCTATCGCTGGGTTTCGTTGCCGCCGCTGCCGCCGTATTGATGTTGATCCTGTGGCCCGCTCGACCGGTCTACAGCTTCGATAAGATGCGAGAAAGGCTCAGTGACGAAGCGTTCTTGCGTGTCAACTTTCAGGAAGATGGTCAGGCGTTTGTCGGTTGGGTGTCGTCCGACGGGCGATTCGCTGCGGTTGAATCGTCACGTTCGGTAGCTTGGGCTATCAACGGAACCAATGCTTCATTTGATCGAGCATCCGGTCAAGCGAGATCGTTATTAGATTCAGATTCGATTCAGTCAACTCAGGTCCGAGCGCTGCGTGTTCTTGATGCACTTCAGGGAAACAACGGTGCGGGGCTACGTGTGATCAACGAATCCTGGCAACGCATTGATTTGTCGGGCGGAGCGGACGGGATTCTTCGAGTCAGTTTTGCTGGGAAGAACTCCAATCAACCCGAACTCAATGCCAGCTTTGGAGTCGATTCATCGACTGGTCTGCCCGTTTGGATTGATCTGGATGACGCCCCGGTTAAGGACTCCATTGACGCAGCCAATCATCCTGCCGATTCACGGATGCCGCTGGCGTATCCACGAAAAGGTCCGACGCAACTGTCATCGTTTGGCATTCCCAATCATTGGGCATCAGCGATCTCTGGTGGACCAGCCCAGCCGATAACGGCTTCGCTTTCAACACGGAAATCACATCCCGAAGAAAATCCAATCGACGCAAATGCCGCCTTGTCCAACAAGGCGAACGAAGCGCAAAACAAGAATGAAAAAGCTACGTCCCAAGAAAGAAAAGTATCCGAAAACTTTTTGCCTTCGCGGCGGCCTGAAAGTCCGTTGATCACTGAAACTGCTAAGGACATCTTTGTTGCGACCGAACCGACAAGAACTTGGCCTGAACCCATTCCGGTGGATGTTCCAACCGATTTACATGCGATGGCTGTTCGAATTGACGATCGTTTGTTAGATGTTTTGAATCGGGAAGGAATAAAGCCAGCACCAGCGGCAGATGCTCCGACACTGTTTCGCCGAATGCACCTGGACTTAACCGGCCGGATTCCTCATGTGGCCGAGATTCGACAAAGCCTCGATGCCGGTAAGTTCGATGTCGCGGCGTTGATTAGTGAGATATTGGATTCACCAGATTTCGATTCGAATATGGCGTCGATCTGGGTTCGGTGGTTATTGCCACCTGATGTTGAACTGGAACAGTTCGGTGGAAAGGCGGCATTGCAGGCTTGGTTGGCGGACCAGTTCGAGGCTCGGATTGCCTACAGCGATATCGTTCGCGATTTGTTGACCGCGCAAGGACGCGTCGGTGACCGTGGTCCGGTCTTGTTCACCACCGGGCTAGAAATGAAACCGGATCATCTGGCAAAGCAGACGGCCAGGACGTTTCTGGGGACACGAATCGACTGCGCTATGTGCCACGATCATCCATACGACACGTGGACTCAAACCGATTTCTGGGGCTACGCTTCACTCTTCGCCCGCATCTCTCGACCACAGGGCAAGATGAACGCGATGTCCAGCGTGTTGCAGGTCAAAGATGTTGGCGATGGCGAAGTGACGTTCCCTGATACTGAAATCGTGGTTAAACCTCGTTTGCTCGGTGGCGGGCTGCTGAATGAGCCGCCGGAATCGAACCAGCGTCGACAACAATTGGCGGACTGGATCACCAACCCAGGCAATCGACAGTTTGCACGAGCGACCGTGAACTTGGTGTGGTCGCACTTTTTCGGAGCCGGTTTGGTTCATCCTCGCGATGATTTCGGAACCCACAATCCAGCACTATCGCCGGAGTTACTCGAAGAGCTGGCTGTGTTTTTTATCCAGGCTCATTACGACGTTCGCAGCCTTGTTTCCGCCATTGTTTTATCTGACGCTTACCAACGGTCCAGCCGCACCGAAGCGGACTCTGCACGTCCAATGTTCGAATCGATGCCGATTCGTTGGCTGACGGCCGAACAACTATTTGATTGCTTGTTAGTTGCTTCGGGCGGGCTAGGCGATTCGAATGTTTCCCTCGACCCATCGCTCGGGCTCAATCGAATCAACAATACCGCACGCGATACCTTCGTCCAGCAGTTTGGCAGCAACTCAGATTCGGTTTTGGAATACCAAGCGGGGATCCCGCAAGCCTTGTCAATGATGAATGGAACGCTGTCGAATCTATCCGCTGGCGAAGACACATCGCGATTACTGCAAGGCCTGCGTGCTCCATTTTTCAGCGACTCAGACCGAATTGAAACGGTGTTCCTATCTTTAGTAGGGCGACCGCCATCCCAGAGGGAACTTGAAACAGTTCTCCGTATGTTGAAGGAAGCTGGGGCAAATGCAACCGGCGAAGTCTTATCAGATCTCGTCTGGGCGTTATTAAACAGTGCCGAGTTTGCAACCAACCACTAAGGACAAACAGTGAGCAATAGATTCATCCACAACACGATGGGAAACAGATGTTGTTCATCGCCCCAGGGCAAATCACATTTTCACATTGGAACGATGGCCAGTGTCGTTCGGCTCTGCGAGCCGCTAGCGCCGGCGGCGCGGGCCGCCCCGCGGCATTGCCCAGGTTTAAA
>CAYVAN010000056.1:15358-19798 GCA_964449225.1 uncultured Rhodopirellula sp. | reverse complement strand
CTGAATCAGAAACATGAACGCCAATCTAAAACGCCGAAAGTTTATACAGAGTTCGCTATCCACCAGCGCGCTGGCGGTCTCTGGTTTCTTACCCAAAATTGCGATGGGTGCTGCTAAGAACGGCAAACGACGTGCGTGCATTATCTTGTGGATGTCGGGTGGGCCCAGCCAAACCGACACGTTTGATATGAAACCCAAGCACGAAAACGGAGGGCAGTTTTCTGAGATTTCGACAAATGTCCCAGGCATTCGTTTCAGCGAACACTTTCCTGAACTGGCGAAGCAAGCAGACAAGTTGGCGATCGTTCGTTCGCTGACAAGCAAAGAAGGGGACCACGAAAGAGGTTCCTATTTCTTGCAGACCGGTCAAAAGATGGGTGGCCCAGTGAAAGCGCCAGCACTGCGATCACTGATCGGGCATCAATTGACCGAAGGCCGTACGACGCTTCCGCCGCTTGTTTCAGTCGCCGGAAGCGGATTCATCGCAGCCCGGCCGATTGGTTCATCCTTCCTTGGGCCTCGCTTTCAACCGATGAAAGTTGCGGTTTCAACAGCAGCACGGGTTGATGCTGGTTCCGTTGCCGGAGACATCACATCGGGCACTGCCGCATCACTGACCGTCAACTCGCTTTCGCGATTTGGTTCGATCGATGACAAACGATGGCAACGCCGCGTGGAACTTTGGAATGCGCTGGAGGGAAGTTTCATCGCTGATCGCAAGAACCAAGGTCTCTCCGCTCATCAGGGAACTTATCAAAACGCAAGGGAACTGATGACCAGCGGGCAGGCCGAGGTCTTTGATTTGTCCAACGAACCCGCTTCACTTCGTCAGGGTTACGGCGTGGGAACGTTTGGCCAAGGATGCTTGCTGGCTAGACGGTTGGTTGAATCCGGTGTTTCCTGTGTCGAAGTGACGCTAAGCAGTAGCACAATCGGCAACAGCAGTTGGGACAGTCACACGCAGAATTTCCCGGCGGTCGAGAACCTGTCGCGTGAACTCGACGCCGGGTTCGCTGCCTTACTAAATGATCTCCAATCACGCGGACTCTTAGAAACGACCACGGTCGTTTGCATGGGCGAGTTTGGACGGACGCCGCGAATCAATAACAATGCCGGTCGTGACCATTTCCCAAGGGCGTTTGCGGGTGTCTTGGCTGGTGGCGACGTGGGAAGCGGCCAGGCATACGGAAAGACGTCTCATGACGGCATGACGATCGTTGAAAATCCCGTCACCATTACGCAGTGGTTGGCGACGATTTGCCAGGCTACGGGCATTGATCCAGGACAGACAGTTATCGACCAAAGCGGCCGACCAGTTCCGATTGTGGATGCCGATCCAGTGTGGGATTTGATTGGATGATTTCTAAACACTTACTTTTTTCGATGGGTTTCATTTGCTTTGCTTGGGCAAGCCAAGTCGATTCGACTGCGTTCGCCGAAGAGGATTCGGCAACGAAGGTCAGTTCAGCGATGTTGCCCATTACAAGAAACAACAATCTAGCGAGCGGCTTGAACTTTGGCGTCTACCAAACCACCAGTGATTCCGCTGGACGAAAGTTGGCCGCTTTTCAATCCGATTCAAACGGTCATTGGGTTCTGCCCAAAGTAACGGTCAGCGAAGATCAAAAACGGAACCATGTTCCGTTGATGCTGAAGACGCCCCATGGAAACATTCGTATTAAGTTATCCGTTTTGGTTGATGGTTTTTCACCGGAACGTGCGACTGAGAACCTGCTAGACCAAGTGATCAAGGGCGCTGGCGATGAAGCTTCGAAGGCTGAAAAAGACTTGCCAACGACCTTGCCGCAGTCCGTGCCAGCGGAAGAACCAAAAACAGAAAGTGAAGAAACAACGGTTGCACCGAAAGCATTCCAGCGTGACAGTGTGCTGACGAAACTGGAACGGCTGGTGTGCGCAACCAACGCTGAAGCGGCTGACCGAGAAGAACTGCACTGGATGTTGGACCAATGGCGGCCGGGGCCTCTATGGTTGATTGCTCGGGATTCAGTTTCGCCTCCCCAAACAATACCTGGACGATGGGTGACGTGGATGGATTCTGACAGCGACGCAATGTTGCGAAAATCAGAATGGGAAGGCTTGGCCAATCGAATCAGGCGTCTTGATTCTAATCGAGACCGAATCGTGACGCTGGCGGAGTTAGACGAGCATCTGAAAAGAAATTCCCGACGACACCAATCCAGCGCGCCCCATTTGGATTGGGGTCTAGCCTGGGACATGGACGCGGATTCTAAAACCACCGAAATCTGCGAAGCGGTTGAGATCAACGTGCAAGTCCGATCGCCGGGCGTGATTGATCAAGTCGCATCCACCGTCGATCAATTCCTAAATACGAAGGTCGCTAAAACGATCGGTAGCCAAGTATCCGTAAGAACGAAAACAAATTCGGTGTCCGCGATTCCAGGGGGCGTCTTAACCAAAATAACGAACGACTCAACGATTCCATCGATTCAGCTAACGATCCACGGTTACGTCAACAAGAATTTGACCAGGGTGTCGAGCTGCCAATTTTCGATCGCCGCCAAGGTAGACAGAAACCCAATTTGGAACGTCATTGACACCAACGGCGATGGACGTCTGGTGGAAGTGGAACAACGAAATGCAGCGAACCGAATCGCCCAACTTGATCTCAACCAAGACGCAATGGTGTCACCTCTTGAATGGCCTTTGACGTACCACTTGGTCATCTGCCAGGGTAACGATGCCGCAGAACAGCTCAAAACATTGACGCCACGAGTCCACAACATCGAGACGGAAACATCGGCTGCGCCGATTCCCGATTGGTTTACGGGAATGGATTCCAATCAAGACGGTTCTTTGAATCGCGGTGAATTTTTAGGATCAACAAACCAGTTTAACAACTACGACAAAAACCATGACGGCTTACTGACGCCTTCAGAAACAACCACGCCAGAAACTAACAGCATTGATTCAATCCAGGAGTAGTAAGTGCAACATCCCAAAGATCCGTCGCCGACGTCGTCGCCAGTTTCCACTGATGCAGCGAAGTCCACTGAAATGAATCAACAAACCGAAGCGACTGAACAAGAAGTGCAGCAGTGTCGTGAAGCCTATGACCAACTTCGCCAACAGCTTGGTTTGGTGATCGTGGGGATGGAACCGATGATCGAGCAGTTAATGATCGGAATGCTCTGTCGCGGTCACTGTATTTTGCAAGGAATGCCAGGTTTGGCGAAAACTCTACTGATCAGTTCGCTGGCCAAGTTGATCGACATGAGCTTTGCTCGAATCCAATTCACGCCCGACTTGATGCCCGCAGACATCACGGGCGGCGAAGTGCTTGAAGAAGATCGCACGACCGGAAAGCGAGTCTTTCGTTTTGTCCAAGGTCCGATTTTTCACCATCTAGTGTTGGCTGACGAAATCAACCGAACGCCACCGAAAAGCCAGAGTGCTTTATTGGAGGCGATGGAAGAGCGTCAGCTTACCGTTGCCGGAACGACCTACGAGCTACCCAATCCGTTCTTTGTATTGGCGACACAGAATCCGATTGAAGTCGAAGGAACCTATCCCCTGCCCGAAGCTCAATTGGATCGCTTCCTGCTAAAGATTTTGGTCGAATATCCTGAGCGGGATCAGGAGATCGAAATTTGCCGCCGTCAAACGAGTTCCGCTGCCGTGGCGATCAAACCGATCATGACGACCGAGACTCTGCGATCAATGCAAAAGCTATCGCAGCGTATTTTGGTTGCCGATCATGTGATGGCCGTTGCGGTGGATCTGGCCCGCATGACCCGGCCAGACGACCCTAAGATGCCTGCCGATATTAAACCGTATGTGCAATACGGCGGTGGCCCCAGAGCAAGCTTGGCGTTGATCAAAGCAGCCAAGGCAAGAGCACTGCTAAATGGACGGCACCATGCAACGACCGAGGACATCTACGCGGTGGCGCGCCCCGTATTTCGCCACCGCATAGTGTTGACTTTCAATGCAGAAACTGATGGCGTTGATGTTGAATCGGTGATTAATCGTTTGATTGAATCGGCATCGATCGCCAATGCCAATGGACGGGTTTAATGAATCTGTTTCAACGTTTCATAACGCCCCCGGCAATCGCGAAGAAGGAATTGGATCTGTCTGGTGATCCAACGGCCGCACTTGGACAGCTTGAATTGATCGCGAAAAACGCTGTCGACGGGGTGCTTTCGGGAAAGCACCGCTCAACCCATCGCGGCGGAACCAGTGACTTCGCCGAACATCGCGAGTACTCCTCTGGTGACGACATACGCCGTATCGATTGGCGATTGCATGCTCGGAACGATCGCTACCATGTTCGAACCTACGAAGACGAAACAAACCTGAAAGCACTGATTGTCGTCGATGCCAGCGGTTCGATGAGCTACGAAGGAAAAACGGCATCGAAGTTTGATGTCGCACGAAGCATTTCCGCGTGCTTGGCGA
>CAYVAN010000056.1:13376-15348 GCA_964449225.1 uncultured Rhodopirellula sp. | reverse complement strand
GTTGATGCGTCAACGCGATTCAGTTGGGTTAGCAATTGTTGATCGTTCATTGCGGGCGGAAATTCCGGCTGGACTACGACCATCGACATTGCATCGAATTAATCAAACGTTGGCCGATGCGAAGGCAGCCGAATTCGATGTGACCGGGCAAAGCAATGTGCCGGATTGCTTGTTAAAGCTGCGTCCATCGGGTCGCCGCCGCGGCATGATGTTCCTAATCTCGGATTGCTTTGGCGATCCACACGATCTACGAAAATCCCTGGCAAGCTGGACAGCCGCCGGGCATGACTGTGTGGTTGTTGAGTTGTTGGCACCGGAAGAAATCGAATTTGACTTTCGCGGCACGGTGGTGTTTGAGGATTTAGAACAATCTGGTTCAAGGCTTGAAATGGATGCGGGTCAAATCCGAGGCGCTTACCTCCAACGATTCGGAAAGCACCGTCAACAGGTTGCTGACTCGATCAGACGAAGCCGCGCTGATCACTTCATGATTCGCACCGACCAACCCCTTACGGAAACACTGCGGAAATTCTTGATCTTCCGCGCCGCTACGGCGAGAGCTCGCACCGGAGGCAGTCACCGATGACTTTTCTTGGTGCAATGTTCCTGCTAGCGATACCAGTGATTGGGATTCCGGTTGCGATTCACATGATGAAAAAGCGGCAACGGGACGTCGTTCCGTGGGGCGCGATGCAGTTTTTACGCGACCCAACACGCCATGGTCAACGCATGTCCCAAATGGACCGCTGGCTATTGCTCGCCGCCCGAGTCCTGTTGTTAAGCTGCTTGGTTGGTGCCTTGGCGCAACCGTTACTTCAATGGGGGCACACGTCCGCCACCGATGGATTGCCAACACAGATCGTCTTGATCGACGACACACGATCAACTTTAGCAGACGATTGCTTTGAATCGATCAAGCAGGTTGCCATTAAATTGATCGCATCTTTTCCTTCGTCCACGCCGGTGGAAGTCTGGGCAGCAGGACATCCGGCACGGAAAATTGCATCAAACCTGACCGCATCAAACCTGACCGCATCGAATGGCAAGGATAAAACAAAAACTCTCGCGAACGGCTTAAACCACGCAAATTCGACTGGCGATTTAAAGTCCGCCATTGCGAATTTCAGTCCCAGAGCCGGTGGCGGTGATTTCTCGACCGCGGTGCGCCAAGCGTTGGCAACTTCATCGAATCAACGCGTCAACGATTTGGATTTATGGCTGATTACCGACGACACGGAAGCTGGCTGGCAGATGCCTCTGTCGTCGAAATCCATGGCGTTAAAAGAAAACCAGCGTTTGCATTTGTTACAGATCGAAACGACGCGACAAGTCAAGCATCAACTCGCGGTCGTTTCGGTTGATTGTTCGCGGCGGGTCATCGCAAGTGGCGAGTCGGTTTCGATTTCAGCAACGGTGGCAAACTATGGCTCTGGCGATTCGCCTGGACTCGTCTGTGTTTGGCGGAAAGACGGCGTGGTCATCGCGGAGGATCACTTACGATCAATCGAACCTAACGGCCAGCAAACGGTAAAAACAGAGTTGTCGATCGAACAAGCGGGGACACACGCAATCACTTGTGACTTGAATCTTCCAACGCAAAGTGCTTCCGATGCGTTGGCTGCGGACGACATTGGTCACACCGTCGTGCAAGTAGTCGAAGAAGTCCCAATGTTGGTCATCCATGACTCGGAAAATCAGTTTGGTTCAGCACCAACCGATGCTGATTACTTGGCCGCCGCTTTGGGGCGAAATTTGGGCAGTTGGAAATCTGGATTTGATCAGGAAGACCGTAAACCCCAAGCAGACGAACGCAATAAGACAACGTGGAACAGCTTGTTTAAGCCCGAAGTCGTCGACGCCGGCGATCTTGGTGACGTGCGTTGGCAACGATACCCCGTAATGGTTTGGCTAGGTGGGACGACGCTGCCGCCCACCGCATTGCGGGATATCGTCAGCCATGTCCGCCGCGGCG
>CAYVAN010000056.1:0-13366 GCA_964449225.1 uncultured Rhodopirellula sp. | reverse complement strand
TGGATGGCCAGACCGACCGAAATTGGATCAATGAATCACTGGGGCAAAAGGGGCTTGGCATTAGCATTGCGGGTGATTTAGCAATGGACAATTCGAGCGTTGGTGATTTGCACTCGCGTAACCTTGTTGGCGGCTTGGTCATCAACAAGTCGATCGAGCAAATGCAACGTCTGCATCCGCCGGACCCCACCGACCCGATCCTTGCCCCACTTTCCGATACACAGCGGTTGGACTTGGACACGGTTCGTATCCGAAGAAGAATTGAACTGGAAGCTCCATCGATCGAATCCGCATCCCGAGTGATACTTCGTACGTTCGAAGGCGACCCGATTGCGATCCTTTCATCGGTCGGGCGCGGTCGCACGATTGTTCAATCGCTGCCCATGAATCCGTCCTGGTCTAACTTTGCTTTGTCAAAAAGTTTTGTGGTTTGGGTCTTGCAAGTTTTAGATCATCTTTCGCAACCCGTATCCCAGAACTTTAACCTGACAGCCGGACAAATGTTTCGACATCACGTTGAAACGATTGATCATGAATTCTTGCTAACTTTGCCGGACGGGACCGAGGAAACGTTGGTGGCGTTGCCATCCGTTGCCAAGCGTGGCGAAGACTTGGCAGGCGTGGTTCGTTTTAAGGAAACCCAGCAAGCTGGCCTCTATCATTTGAAAGACTTAGATGATCAGCAAGTTGCTGATGTCGTTTTTGCGGTGTCAGGTGTGGCCGATGAATCGAGGGTTCTGCCAACGTCGCCTGAACGATGGCAAGACTTGGCACTGCAACGCAATGTTAGTTTTCATCGCGATGCCACCAGTTTTGATTTCGCGTCGATGCTTTCCGCGATTCCCAAAATCGACACGACCGCCAATCAAGGACTACGACTGTGGCCTGCACTTCTATTGGGCCTGATCATGGCGGTCGTACTTGAAACCTTTTTAGCCGGGTACGCGGCCCTACGCCGCTATGGCCAGATTGGTACGAGCGATCAAAACCAGATTCGGCCTGGCTCTACCAGCCAATCGTCCTTGGGCGGTTCGTCGACTTTGGCAAGGGAGAACCTTGTATGAACGAATCAATGTTGTTCGCCCAAACGATGTCGCAAACGAGTCCCGCACCCGAGACACGGGTGAGTGAATCGATGCAAGCGGCGGGGCCATTCAGCTTTGAATTTAGCATTGCGTTGACGGTTCTACTGATCGTGTTTGCCGTGTTTTGGCTGTTCCGACAACGTGCATTGCTGGGGACATCGTCAACCGTATTGCTTGCCCTGATGCGCACGGTGATTGTTATCGTGGCAGTCTGGATGGTCACGCAACCTGCTTGGACTCGCACTGAAACAACCACCCGCAACGCTGAGGTCGTGATTCTAGCGGACGCAAGCGGCAGCATGGATACGATTGATCCTGTCGAAACGACACTCAATGCCCAGTGGCAACAGGCGATCACTGCACCTAGAAACCCACTTTCCATGATTGAGCGGGTTCGGCTTGATCTTAAAATGGCCTCCCGTAGCGAATCAATGAACCCTGCACTGCTCAGACGCGCAGCAGAACAGATCGGCATGGTTCGTGAACTTGATCCTGGGCTGGCCGATGCCTGTTTGGCGTCAATCAAAGAAGCAGGTTCGGCGTCCACGGAATTGCAAGAAGAGATCGATCGTTCCGAACGTCTAGCCTTACTGGCATCTCGTACCGATGCGATTGAATCAGCATTGATTGATGTCGAAACGTTTCGTGCCAACCTACAAACATCGCTTTCAATCCCCCAAGGCCATCAGCCGCAGACACGCAAACAGTATCTTGTTGATTTGTTGTCGCGATTTGAAGATCAAGTGGATAAAGATTCCCAGGCATCCGTGTCGTTACGTCGAGCCGTGTTTGCCGAACACGTAACGCCCATGGTTTCTGGTTCTTGGCAAGAGGGCTTGGATGCCGCGTCGAACGAATCAAGCGATTCTAGGACCAACGTTTCATCGGCTTTAGCGTTTGTGCAATCATTGAATCCGTCATCCAATTTGGCTGCGGTGCTAATGTTAAGCGAAGGCCAGCACAACGCGGATTCACAACAAACGCCGGTCGAAGTAGCCGCAAGTTTGGCAGGAACGCCGATTTTCACCGTTCCAATCGGCAATCGTGGACGAAGACGCGACGTTGCGATTCATCGCGTGAAAGCTCCATCGTTGGTTTTCCAGGAAGACCGACCTATCGCCGAAGTCGTCGTTTCAGGCTACGAATGCGAAAACGATGAAGTCGTTGTCACGCTTAGTGACGGCGATGAGGTAATTGGAACCAAGTCAGTCCAGTTTCCGTCAAAAGCAAGCGACGTTGCGGTCGAGTTTCGTTTGCCACCTTCGCGGGTTGGACGCAAACAGTATCGATTGGATGTGGAAGCGCTGGATGATGAATCAAGTTTGCAAAATAACAATTCTGTTTTTTACGTTGAAACGATTAAGAGCAAGCTGTTTCTTCTTATCGCTGATCAGCAACCGCGTTGGGAATACCGTTATCTGGAACAGCTTTTCAAACGAGACAGTCGCGTAGAACTAGACAAGCTGCTGATAAAGCCGAGGGTAAAATCAACTCTGTCACTTCGTTTAGATTCAACCGAGTCCGATGCGACAACTGACAATCAATGGTTACCCACGACCGTTGATGGATGGTCCAAATTCGACGTTGTTATCCTGGGTGACTTACCACCCAGCGTGTTGACGCCGTCGGTTTGCACGGCGATGGACACATGGATACGAGGCGGCGGTAACTTGATTGCGATAGCGGGGCGACAATCCATGCCAGCGGCGTACCGGTCACAACCTTGGTTTGACTTGTTGCCGATCACGGCCACCCCGTTACCGATATCGAAACAGATGCGTCCGATTCCGACTTTGGAAGGTGCAACGCATCCGTCAATCCAATTGGACACCAACGCTGAAGAGAACGATGTGCTTTGGCGGCGATGGATGTCAGGTCCAGTGCCGGGCTACGTTTCTCCGTTTCATTCCGCCAAGCCAACTGCATCAGTCTTAGCGAACTTTTCGACCGTCCGCGAAGGCGACTTGGACCGCAAACCAGTCAACAACCGGTCCAATCGGCCGGCATGGCTAAGCGTGCATCGGGTGGGCAGCGGTCGCGTGGCCTATCTGGCGTCCCCGATTAGCTACCGACTTCGGATTCGTGCTGGCGATCAATACCACCACCGATTCTGGGGCCAACTGGTTCGCTGGATGACGACTTCTGATTTAGCTGCGGGTGACAGCATGGTTGAAATCAGATCCGATCGTTCGATTTATGATTCGGGTCAACGCCCCAGCGTCCGCGTTCGTTTGGCCGATGCATCAGGTCATCCCATTCGTGGTGGGGATGTTCAGGTTGAATTGTCATTGGATTCTGCATTTGAAAACGATGGTTTCGATCGGCAAGTGTTCCAGTTGATCGAAAACGAACAAGCGGCTGGCGAGTATCAAGGGACGATGAATCGGTTGCCGGCCGGGGTTTACCAAATCCGGGCGTTCGGTCCTACGATCGACGCGCTTCGTGGGACCAATGCCCTTGCCGAAACTGATTCCAATCGCCACCAAACACCCGAATCAATCGTGACATTTTCCGTCGAACCACTGGGTGACTTGGAACACATGATGACGGAAGCAAATCCAGTGTTGCTTCGACAGATTTCCGAAGCCAGCGGCGGTTTGAGCATTCCGCCGGCCGCGTTGGAAGAAGTATTGCACGTGGTATCACTCGACCCTCAAGTCACTGAGACTCAGCACGTAACACCATTGTGGAATCGTTGGTCCAATCTTTGGATCATTCTTGGTTGTTTGACCACCGATTGGTGGATTCGACGTAGAAAGGGACTCGTTTAGTATGATCACGATGGCGAAACCCGAACCGATTTCTGATCGCGTTCGTGAAAAACTGGACCGACTGCACCACGCGCGACGAACACGCCTGACAGTGCAAGCGATCGCGTGGACACTCGCACTGCTAGTAGCACTCGCAGCGATTGCCATGGCGTTGGATGGTTACTTTGGCTGGTGGTCCAAGGGAGTCCGTTTTTTGATTTCTGCGACTGTTTTTGCAGCGGTCATCGGATCAATCGTTTTGGGTTTGCGTAAAATCCTGTCGCCACGCCGCGAATCTGAATTGGCAAAGCTTGCGGACGACAAAACACCGGCACTTCAAGAACGAATGCAAACAATTTTGTCGGCATCCCATTGGAGTGATCCACCGACCGGAATTTACCGCGACACCACCGCGCGCTTCCAGCACGATCCGATCATGCAACAACTTGTTGCCGCTGAAACCAACCGTTTGGTCGATCGGATTTCGCCCCAGGAAGCTGCGAAGGATCGAAAACTCTTTGTTCCGTTAATCATCGGAGCCACCGGATCATTTGCTTGTTTGATGATTGCGTTGTGGGTGGGTTCCGATTTTACGACACTTGCGACCCGCTTGATCGTCCCCATGGCGGATGTCACCCGGCATCAATTAGATGGAATTCCGGGTGACCAGGTCATTGCTAAGGGCGAAAGCTGGAAACTGGGACTAACGGCATCAGGACCAACAGCGTCTGCGGTTCGTTTGGAGCGTGAGCTAACAAAACCCATTCAAGATGCAAAAGCAAACGTTGATCTAAGCGAATCGAATATCACTCGCGAATCCCTTACATTGAAACCCAAACGGGGCTCGACCAATGAATTTAGATATCGCCAACGTCGGCTCGCGAATTCGTTTCGATACCGCCTTTCGGTGGGCGACCTTAGAACTCCGTGGTACCAAATCGTCGTAGCGGAACGCCCACGTTTCACCGGCACCACCATCGAAGTCACGCCGCCTAGTTACACTGGATTAAAACCAAAGCTTTATCGCCGGATGCCTAATCGCATTACCGTGATTGAAGGTTCCACGATTAAAATGGTTGTTACCGGTGCGGGCGATATCGACCTAGGAATGCTGCTGATCGATAACCAACCCTCTCGAACGATGTGGTCGGACGACCAACAAATCTTCCGCGTTTCGTTTCAGATCGACAGCGAAACTGTTGTCTCTCCACAACTCTTAGAACCCAACGGTCTGCAAAACCTTCGGTCACCCAAGTGCCACATTTTTGCACGTCCAGACCTGCCACCAACGGTACGAATCAAAACACCTCGACCCGATCAAAAGGTCCGTCCAGACGATAACGTAACGCTGACATTCCAAGCCAAAGATGATGTGGGTCTGGCCAAGGCAAGGCTTGTCGTGGAATCCGAAACAGAAGACGGCGACGCCAAAACACTGGACGTAATCGACTTGCCCGTGCCATTGCACAAAGGTGAACCGATCAAAGACTGGAAAGGTAAGACGCAATTAGATCTTTCCAAGTACGAATTGAGCGAAGGTCAATCCCTTAGCTATCGAATCGAAACCTACGATACCAAACAGGCTGCGATACTTGCACAGTCGGAGAACGAAGTTGCCAAGAGGAGCGAGCGTGATGAACGTATGGGATCGGGAAAACCTATCGAAAATCTTGACACTAAAAAAATGCCTCTAAGCGATTCCGATTCAAACACTCTGGAATCGCCAAGATCGCAAAAGAACCAATCCGACGCCACGACGAAAAACTCTGCCACGAAATCTGGTCCTGCTTCGCAGCCCAATATGCCTTTGCCAAAAGGATCTCAACAAACTGCTAAAGACGGCGTACCAAATTCAAGCGAACCGAAACAAACTGATTTAGGAGCGGCGAATTCGGGAAATGCGAACGACATGAACCGTGCAGGATCGAGGTCAAACGATAAGCCAAAAGCGAGTTCGGAATCGATGACGATCCCGAATCAAAACCAGAGCGGTGAAAAACAGAGTGCCGGAGGACAGAGTGCCGGAAAACAGAATCGTGGGAAGCAGAGCAATGCCAAACCCTCGATGAAACCAGCCACAATGAAAGATGTGGCGGCAGATAAAACTGCCATCAAGGCGGATGCCAAAGCAACTGAGAAATCAAAATCCAACACGGACAAGGTGACTCAGAAGCTTTCGGATCAATCGAAACAAGCATCGAAAGATAAAATGCCTCCGACTGAAAGCGAACGGAAACCGAGTGACGAATCGAAACCGGAACCCTCCAAGACACAGGCGAGCCAGAAGTCAGGTAAACCCAAATCCAGCCAAACGCAGCCGAACAAAACTCAGCCGAACAAAACGCAGTCGAAAGGAACTCAGTCGAAAGGAACTCAGCCGAACCAATCCAGTTCGTCAAATAGAAAAACCTCGGGCTCCAAACTAACCTCTTCACCGGAGCCTTCCCAGGAGAAGAATCGTTCCCAAGAATCGGAAAAACCAAGAAGCTCCAATCCTGATTCGATGCAACGCCGCAGAATTGACATTCCTAGACCGAGCAGAAGTCAGCGAATGCGATTGAAAATCACCGAAAACATCGGATCTTACGAGGGGAAAGATCGACGGAAAACAGAGATCGCCGTCGCCGGTACCATTCTTCGCATGCAGCGGGAACTCACCAGTGCGAGGAAGGGTTTATCGGGTGTGCTGGAATCGCAAACACAGGGCCAAACATGGAACCCTGATTTGCAAATCGAAGTCAACGAGGCAAACCAGCATCAACAGACAGCTATCGACGCGGTTAAGGACTTAATGAAACGGACCAAGGACACACCTTATGCGTTCATTGGCGTTCAGCTTGCCGAGATCACTCACACGCATATCATCCCCGCCGCTCAGGACTCTGGGGCCGTCGTCGACGCAAACGGCGAAACGCGGTGGTCGTTAATCTTGGCTTCCCGACAGCAGACGGTCCGAGCGATTGAACGATTGCGAGAGCTTTACCAAACGTTCGAACGAGCCAAACGGGACTTTGATCTGGCCAAGGACGTTCAGCAGGTCGCAAAGATGTACCGCGTCTATTTAGAAAATTCACTCGCTCAACTCTCCAAGGCACGAAAGGCTGATCCAAGCGGCTTAAAACGTACCTTGGCGGAACTAGAACTTGACGAAGAATACATGAAACGCCTGAAGGAAGTTCTCGAGATGCGAAACGAGCTTCGCGCTGAACTTGCAAGGATTTTGGCCAACGATCCGCGATTGATGAAACGATATTTCCAGAACTTTGGTCAACGTGGCGAATCAATTCGGCTGCAACTTTCCGAAGTTGCAAAACGTCAGCGTCTTTTACACGATCAACTGGGCATGTACGCACAAGTCGAACAGCAAAGCCAATCCGCATTCGAATCGGTGTTAAAACGGCACGCCAATTTGATGACCAATGAATCGCTTGACCTGGTCCAACGAGCGTTTGAGATTGAAGAGACGTTTGAGACTTGGTTGCCGCTGCAAACCAATGATTCCCCCATCATCGAAGCGACGCGAAACGCCTTTCTAGAATTTTCGTCGATCGCTGCCGGGATTTCCAGTCGCTATGAAAGTGGTGTCGGTGGAAAGGTGCTGCTAGGGATCGCCAATTGGCAGGAAACAAAGACCAATTTGCTGGCATCGTCTCGTTCGATGGCTGAATTTATTGATTCGGCGGATCGCGTCACTGCACAACTCGAACAACTCGCTCGATCCGATCAACAATACGCTGACAATTCGCTGCGTCGGGTTCTTGAACTCGGTCAAATGAGAGACCAGGCGGCGAGATGGAATCAGAAATCGAAATTCTTGGCTAATGCTCAATTCGCACCGGCCATCGGTGTCCAGCAGTTTATCGTGGCCCTCGACACACACTTGCTAACTGAAAAACTAACGGGTCTACAAACCGAATTGGCTCGGCAAATCGGTGGAGGACAAAACACCTTGCCACAGTCGATCGCCAAAGCGTGCGATGCCTTGTTGCAGAAATTGGACCGCGACATTGAACCGATTCAGTTGGCCGCGATTCGAGCGTTGCAAAAGTCCTTGCCCGATAAAGCACTGGTGCGAACTCAGGTCGCCAGCGATGGCCTGGATGAAGCATGCGAACTGCTAGACACGCTGCTGAAGGACATTATCAAACGGTTGGACCAATTGCCGCCGGATCCTTTGGCTGACTTGTCCGATGACCCCACGCTGGATGAGATTCTTGCGATTTTGGAACAAGAACGTGACTTCGCAGAATTATTGGGCATTCCCCTTCGTCCGACCAATTTGCAAATCATGAATGATTGGGCCAACGGTTCCAGAGGTGGCAAAGGTGGTGCTGGGCGTGCCCGTTTGATCGCAATGATCCAAGCCGCGTTGAAAGCGCAAGGTTCCAAGACGGATAAAAAGCTAAAAAAGATTCGCGAGAAACTGGCAAAGGCAAATTCACAGGCAAACCTTTTCGATGAAGACCCTGAAAAACGTCGTCGAAACGTTTTCGGCTGGAACGTTGTGCGAAGCCAATTGGGATCGGGACTATTGCAAGGTTCCGATGGCTTACCACCGGAAGCGTACCGACGCAGCATCGATCGATACTTTGAACTGATCAGCGGAACCTTAGGTGAGCCAGAATGATTCAACGTAAGTCTATCACGTTCTCTTTGTTTTTCGCCTGCGTTGTTACGAACGTTGGCATGCTAAGTGTCGATGCTGAACAGCCAGATCAGGGATTGCATGCGGTCGAGGGCATTCAGGACGTGCCGGACTTTTCGGTGATTCCGGAATCGCAATGGCAGTCCGTTGAACGCAGCGTTGACCGAGCGATTGAGTTCTTAATGAGCCAACAGCATCGGGATGGCAGCTTTGGGCTTGCGGATGTCGAACGCCCCGCCGTTACCGCGCTATGTTGCATGGCGATGCTTTCCCGTGGTCATATTCTCGACACCAGTTCATCGGCGACAAAAGAATCCAGAGCAATTGTGCGAGGAGTCGACTATGTGCTTTCGCGTCAGCGAGACGATGGCTTGCTTGGCCATTCGATCGAAGCAACAACCCACGGACAATATCTAAAGTACATGAGTTACAACCATGCGATTTGCGGCATGTTTTTGACCGAAGTCTACGGCATGACTGACCCGGAACGCGCAAAGCGGATTGAAATTGCTGTCGATGCTGCTTTGAAACTCACCCGACAAACACAGTTGCGTAAGATCCCAATGGAGTTCGAGGTCCGAGACCGTGGCGGATGGCGTTACTTGAATGATTTCCATCACATGCAACTGTATAGCGACCTGTCCGTTTCCAGCTGGTTCGTCATGTTTCTGCGCTCCGCTGAAAACGCTGGGTTCGACGTTCCTGTTCAATGGGCAAAGGAATCAATTGACTATGTCATCCGTTGCTATGACAAAAAGCTGGGCGTCTTTTGCTACGGCCCCGGTCGAACCGGGCATACGACAAGAGGACTCTGTGGTGCTGGCATTGTTTGCCTCTTTTTGACCGGTCACAAAGAACCCGAGATGGAAAAGCGTTCGGGAAAGTGGATTTTGGATCATCCCTACGATCGATATAACCACAAGATCAATCCAAACGAACACTTCCATTATGGCCTTTACTATCAAAGTCAGGCCGCCATGCAAATTGGCGGAAGGGTTTGGGAACAATTCTATCCTCAGATGGCCAAGACGCTGATCACCCATCAAGCCGCCGACGGTGGATGGCAGCGTGAAGGAAAGCGACCAGAAATCGGACGGGTCTACCCAAGCGCGATGACGATCCTGGCGCTGACCACCCCTTATCAGTTACTTCCCATCTACCAACGTTAGATCGCTTTTCAGGCGTCATGCTCGATGCGGATCAAACAGGTGACGCAGATCGATGTCGCTAAGTTAACGTTGGGATCGCCAGGTCAGGTCAGGTCTTGGGCAACGGCAACGGTAGCGGTAGCGGTGCTTGGACGTTTGCAGGACTAATGAAGGTAGTCGCTGGGGTCGGCGTCGCTGGGCATTCGCCAATCACCTCTTGGAGACAAACTTACTGAGCCGACCTTGGGCCCATCGGGAACACAGTTTCGTTTGTACTGGCTGAAAAAGAATCGCTTCAGGAACACGTCAAGCGTTTCTGCGATGTGCTCGGTTGAATAGTCGGCGTCAAACTTGGCGTGCGAGGCCAGGAACAGGATTTTATCGCGACTGAAACCGTTTCTCACAAAGTGGAACAGAAAGAAATCATGCAACTCGTACGCGCCAATCGATTCTTCGGTGCTCTGACGTATCGTGCCGTCTTGGCGTGGAGGCAACAATTCGGGCGAAATGGTCGTGTTGGCAATGTCATGCAGTACCGATCGCAGTTCACCGTCAAAGTAATGATCAGCGGCGTATCGCACCAAGAAACGTACCAGTGTTTTTGGAATCGATGTGTTGACGTTGTACATCGACATGTGGTCCGCATTGTAGGTGGACCAACCAAGCGCCTGTTCGCTCATGTCGCCGGTCCCCAACACAAAGCCGCGATTCATCAACAGCATCGTTCGCACCCGCGCCTGAACATTCTCGAACGTTAAGTCCTTTGCATCATCGGGAAGCTCTTGCAGTTCATCTTGCAGTGACCCCACGTCGGTGGATTCGTTGACTTTGATTCCTAAGGGATCGTGTCCCAGGGAAAGAAACGTGTCGAGGCAAAGCTGCCGAATGTCGATCAGTTCTCGTTCGATTCCAGTGGTTTTGATCAGCGTCTCAGCACTCGATTTGGTCATCGAAGTCGTTCCAAAACCTGGCATTGTGATTCCGACGATATTCTTTCGATCCTTACCGATGGCATCGCAGGCTCGGATTGCAACCAACAAGGCAAGCGTACTATCGAGTCCGCCGGAAACACCGATCGACAATGTCGTTGTCGGTCCAAGTCGTGAAAGACGCTTACAGAGTCCCGCAGTTTGAATGTCGAAAATTTCGGCACAGCGAAGTTCAAGCTCAGTGCTCTCGTCGGGAACAAAGGGATGCGCGTCGATTCGCCGCAGCAAGTCCGCACGTTGTTTTGGTTCTTGTGAGGTTTCACCGAAGCTACCTAAATCAATCGTTCGGAAACGCGGGGATGCGTGACGACCATCATCGAATGAACCGACGACTTGCCGGTCGTGGATCAAGCGACCCAAATCAATGTCCCGAACGACCGATGTTTCCGCCGTATGGGTTTCCTCGTTCATTCCCGCTGCGATCGAAGGCAATTTCCCGTCGCCCACTCGGCGAGATTCACCAAGAACAGATCCGTTTTCGGCGATCAAGCAGTGACCACCAAAAACCAGGTCACTTGTCGATTCGCTGGGACCAGAGGAACAGTAAACGTAAGCCGCGATGCAACGCCCTGATTGACTGCGAACTAAATCTCGTCGCCATGCTGCTTTGCCGATCGTTTCATTACTGGACGACAAATTGACCAAGACGTTTGCACCGGCCAAAGCTGCGTGGGAACTAGGCGGAATCGGCGTCCAGAAATCTTCGCAGATCTCCACCGCAATTTTTGCGTCGCCTCGCTGAAGAATCAGGTCGGTCCCAAATGGCACGGACCGTCCAAACAGTTCAATTTCAGACGGGTCGGCATTTGACGCGGCTGCAAAATGGCGACCTTCGTAAAATTCGCGATAAGTTGGCAGAAACGTCTTCGGAACGACCGCACGAACTTGTCCATCAAAGATCATTGCGGCAACATTCATCAGTGATCCGCAAACCGATAGCGGCAATCCCGCGATCACAATCTTGCTGTGCGACGCGCTATCGGAAGCGAGATCCCCGAGAGCTGAAATCGCCGCAGTGATTAACGGATCGGTTGCAAACAAGTCACCGCAGGTGTAACCGGTCAATCCCAGTTCAGGCAAAACGATCAGATCAGCGTCGACCGCCTTGATCGCTCGGATCGACGACTTTGCGTTTGCCGACGGATTGCCAATCGAAATCGTGGGCGAGACCGCAGCGACACGTAGTAGGCGATAGTCTTCTAAACTAATTTTATTCATGGATGACTTGATGGTTCTTGTTAGCCGGTTTGGCGTTTGCACTTACCTTGGAAACGTAGGCTCAGTGGAGCCAGAGCGACATCGGGCCTACCGGGCTATTCGTGTCGGTTCTTATGTTTGATGGTCAATGCAAGTGCCATTGGGTGAACGCCCAAACGGCTATCTTAAATACTGATTCCTTCCCGCCGTGATATCATACTCCAACCTGCTCACCCGCCCGAGATGCCATGCCTGATTCGATTCTTACGCCCAAGCTATTCAAGTTCCTACGTGAATTAGCGAGGAACAATGACCGTGATTGGTTCGCCGAAAACAAGCCGCGTTATGAGGCAGACGTTCGTGAACCGGCCGTCGAATTGGTCCGGCAGCTAGAAAAGCCACTCTCGAAAGCCGCGCCAATGCTAGGCGTGGTTCCCAAGGGACACGGCGGCAGCGTGATGCGAATCTACCGCGACACTCGGTTTAGCAAGGACAAGACGCCGTATAAAACGAATGTTGGCATTTCCATTCGGCATCAAGCAGACAACGACATCCATGCCCCCGGAATTTACGTTCATTTGGCTGCGGATGATTGTTTTATTGGAGCGGGAAGTTGGCGTCCTGAACGAAAGACGTTGGCGGCGTTTCGCAAAGCGATCGCAGAAGACCCGAAGGGCTGGATCCGAGCGAGAGACAACAAAGCGTTTCGAAGCGTCTTTGAACTGTCAGGCGAGAGCTTGAAGACGTCGCCCAGAGATTACCCAAAAGACCATCCCATGATCGAGGATTTGCGTCGAATCGATTTCATCGCAGTCGCACCGCTAAAGCAATCGGAATTGACCAGTCCCGATGCGGTCAAAACCCTGATTGCTCACATTAAAAAGGCAAAGTCTTTGATGACCTTTCTATGCGATGCCGTCGATGTCCCGTACTGACATATGGAAGTTCGTCGCACCGTTGTTGTTTTGGTTAATGTTGGATCGGTTGGCAATCGCATTAATCGATGAACATCTTTTATCGGCGCGAGTCTTTGCAGCGATCCCTGTCATGCCGGGGATCATTGCGGAAGCGTCCGCCGGTTTCTGGAAATTGCTTGCCGTTGAGATCGCCGTCTGGTTTTTAATTTGCAACGCGATCGCTTGGGGTGCAAAGGCATGGTCAAGAAATCAGATCGGTGGAACACGATTGCGTTTGTTGACCATTGCCGCTTGGATCGCTGTTCTTGTTCCTTGCGTCGATGGCTTCTTTGCCGTTACAGACGCGTCTAATGAATCCCGATTGTTTGAAGTGAATCAAACGCCGATTACCGAACGGCATAGCAGACGTATTCGACGAATCGGGTTTGCGCAGGTGGACGAGGTTCGTTCCGATTCGCCAGATATTTTGATCGTTGTGCTGGAATCATTTAGGCACGAATTAGTGTCTGACGAGGTGATGCCGAACTTGGCCTCCGCAGCGAAGCAGGGTTTGTGGTGCAAGCATCATTTTTCCAGCGGAAACGCGACCAGCCACGGGTTGTTTTCCATCGTGACTGGAATGGACGCGACATGGT
>CAYVAN010000055.1:0-23646 GCA_964449225.1 uncultured Rhodopirellula sp. | reverse complement strand
TTCAATCGCCTTCGCAGGCGCACTAGCGAAGCTCGCGTAGAGCTTCGGCGATTGCGGGGAAACCGAACGCCTACGCGGCGATCGCTACTTGCTGACGACACCCCAGCTTGAAAAACTGATTTGCCCTGCCCGACGCCTATCTTCTCTGGGCCTGATCGCGGTTTGTCGCTAGACTTCGCACATGACTGCAAACCGGTTTCCCACCGCCGAGAACCCATCAATCGACCTGCGTCGCTACGTCGATCGCGAGCATTTACTGCTGGCGTCTTACGCGATGCATTCGTGCGATTCACGGGGCCGAGTTCATGCGGAAGCTGCTCATTCTTATCGTGGTCCGTTTGCTCGTGATCGTGATCGAATTTTGCATAGCAGTTCATTTCGACGATTGGCCGGAAAGATGCAGGTCTTCACCGGCGAAATGGGGATCTATCACCGAACTCGGTTGACGCACACCCTAGAAGTCGCATCGATCGCCCGAACCATTGCTCGCACGCTAAGACTTAACGAAGACCTGACCGAAGCACTTGCGCTGATGCACGACATCGGCCATCCGCCGTATGGGCATTGTGGTGAAGACGCCCTAAGCGATTGCATGAGTTCCGTTGGTGGCTTCTCGCACAATGCGTTCGCGACAGTCATCGTCGAGGAACTAGAACAAAGGTACAGTCGATTCCCCGGTTTGAACCTGTGCCGCGAAACGCTCGGTGGGCAAGACACTCGCGCCCACAAGGCGGAGGCTGCCGTCGGTCGAGCTGCCATTTTAGAAGTTCAGGTTGTCGACTTAGCCGACTCCATCGCGTACGACGCCCACGACATCGACGACGCGCTGCAAATGGGCTTATTGTCCATTGATGAATTGTCCCAATTGACCATTGTGCGGCGATCGCTTGACGTGATCCGTGGCGAACACGGTCATCTACCCACGACGCAACTGCGCCAGTTACTGGTTCACGAATTGATTGATTTGCAGGTCAGTGATTTGCTGCAAACAGCGATTGAACAATTACGATCCTGCGAAGGATACACGTCGGACGAAATCTGTGATGCTGGCATTCGGCTGGGGCATAGCGAACCGCTGTCGCATCAAAGAAAGCAATTAGAGAAATTTCTGTTCGGTGCGGTGTATCGGCACCCGCGTTTGATTCCTGTTCGCGACGCAGCAGCCGATCGCGTCGTGACACTCTTTGAAATGCTGCGAAGAACCCCCAGTCGTCTGCCCCTGCGGTTTCGGATTCGATTGGAAGAACGACCGTTGGAACGGGTGATCGGTCACTACCTGGCCGGGATGACCGACGCCTTCTGCGACGCTCAGCATGAAAATGCCGTCCGAAATCCGACCGGCCCCATGGCGGATTGGTAAGCGCAGGACAACGGCCCCAATGGTCTGACCAGCATTTATTCTGATCCGGATTCCATAGAGCAGGACAGAGTGGACCGGGTCAATTGGGGACAATTAACCTACAAATTCGCCAGCGAAAATCACTTTCTCGCTCAGGAGTATTCGCCATTGTCGCTCGGCTCTCCGAGCCGATAGCGCTGTCAACTAGGAGAGCCGAGCGACATTACCCAGCTTGTGAAACGGAGTTAACCTGCGGGTCAATTGGGGACAATTGACCTACAAATTTGCGTCTCGTCTTGTTTTCCTAAGGGGTTTCTTGCTAGTACCGGATTTAGTTGAAAATCCGGCCCCAAGGAAAAAGAGTTACTCGTGACGCTGAAAGACTGGATTCGATTTCCCTTCGATTTTCGCCACGCGCAAACTCTCTTGTCCAGCGAGCGCGGCAATGCGGTCGAACTGACCGAACGTCCGATCGTTCTGGATTTGTCGACCACCGATTTTTGCTTTGATTGTGGTCGACATTTAGCCGCATTGGCCCAGCAAAGCATCGCGATCGGATCTCCATTTTTCCTGCGATGCTCGTCATCAGTTTTGGCAGTCATTGCACGAAAGCAACACGGCCGCGAAATGCTTGCCCTTAGCAATGCAGCCTATCTGACGCCGACTGAACGTTTGCCAGCGAACTGTTTGCGGTTGACCGACCATGACAGCGGTGACCGATGGGCTGTCTGGTTGCGAGTCGGCTGCGAAGCAGAACCCGGCATGCCCGTGATGCCCTACCCGATGCACCCGGCGACGTTGAATCACTGGCAACCATCGAATTTGGAATCCCTTCGCGAAAACCAACATCGCCAACACCGAATTTTCTTTGCCGGAAACCAAAAACCAAAATATGGACAGGGAAAACTAACCAAACAATTCGGAATCATGGATCGAATCGAGGTGATTCGCACCATCGAAAAGCAATTCCCATTTGTTGATCAGGAATTCATCTGTTTACGAGATTCACGCGAATCGTCGATTCCCGCAGCGGATTGGCTGCAAGCTCTTGCCAGCGCCGACTTTTTTCTGTGTGCCCCCGGATCTTCGCAACCGACGTGTCATCACTTGGTTGAATCGATGGCGGTCGGAACCATCCCGATTCTGGAATACGACGACCGAGTCACACCATCGCTGATTAACGACGAAACTGCGATCACCTTCCGAGGCCACGACGGCTTGGTTGCTGCAATCGATCGAGTCCTGCGAATGTCAAAAAGTGAAATGATCGAGATGCGAGCAAACGCCGCCGCGTTTTTCGACAAACATCTTTGCCAAGGGCGTTTTTTGAAACAGATTCGCGACGGCCAAATGGATCTTCCGATCCGGGCAATCAGCATGCCGTTTCACAACGAAAATTTTTACACACACGACGCCAAAATCAGTCCGACACAGCGGCACGCGGCTTAGTCAAAACCAAGAACCCAACTATGAAACGCAGCCCTGATTATATCAGCGTCATTTTGTCGACATTCAACCAACCAAGGTGGTTGTCCAAGGTACTGGCTGGGTATGCGCGGCAATCACATGAACGTTTCGAGATCATTGTTGCCGACGATGGATCCACCGTGGAAACGGACCATGTTGTTGACCAATTCATCGATCAATCCAAGGTTCAAATCAGGCATGTGTGGCATCCCGATGATGGGTTTCGCAAAACCACGATTCTGAATCAAGCAATCAAGGTCGCCCGCGGCGACTACTTGCTATTTTCGGATGGCGACTGCATTCCTCGGAGTGACTTCGTGGCCAAGCATCATCAGCATGCCGCGCCCATGACATTCCTTTCCGGCGGGTATTACAAGTTGCCGATGGATTTAAGCGAGCGAATCACCAACGACGACATCCGCAACGGAGATGCCTTTCATTTGTCTTGGCTACGTCGTAATGGGCTGCCGTTTTCCCATCGCTGGATGCGGATCGCTGCGGGGCGTCGAACCGCAGGCGTCTTGAATGCCTTGACCACGACCCGCCCGACATGGAACGGCAACAATTCGTCAGGCTGGCACGCGGACTTGCTGGCCGCCGGTGGGTTCGACCAGCGAATGCGATACGGCGGCGAGGACCGTGAACTGGGCGAACGGCTGGAAAACGCGGGGATTCGCGGTAAACACGTTCGGTTTGACACGTTGTTGCTGCACTTGGATCATGGCCGCGGCTACGCCAACCCCGAAGACTTGGCAACGAACCTGGCCATTCGGGACGAAACGAGTCGCAGCGGCCGAACTCGTACTGAATTTGGACTACCGGAACGCAGGGCTGCGTAACGCCCGCTTTCGCATCCGGGCAGGCTTTTAAACGTAGGGCTTCGTGCCTGCACGCACAAAACCGGTGCTTCCGACATGCAGTCTGGAAAACCGATTTGCTGACGGAACTTGGCTCTGCTTATTCCGGCCTGCGATTAGTTAGAATACAATGCGGACGACCTTATTCATTTTCCCCACTAAACTTTTCGCATGTCGCATAAAAACGGATCCGCTCCCCCCACGCCTACTCAACTTGGAGCCGACAATTCAGCTGAGGCAGTAGCGGCGCGACTTCGCGAGAACCTGCTGCAAGAGAAAGGCGAACTGGAAGTCGACAAAATCTTCAAAGCTTTGGTCAAGCTAGAAGGTTCTGACCTTCACATGAAAGTTGGCCAACCACCGATGGTCCGGGTGCGAGGCGAATTGAAACCGTTGAACCGACCGCCTATCGATGCGGAAGAAATGGTTCGTTTGTTGATTCCGATGATGGATCAACGCAACCTGTTAATTTTTGAAGCCGAAGGCGGGGCTGACTTTTCACACCTGATGCACGTCGACGGTGTCCGTTGGCGGTTTCGGGTCAACATGTTGAAATCACTCGGCAACATTGGATTGGTGGCTCGGCGGATCAGCAACTTCATCCCCGATTTCCGCGGGCTGTTTTTGCCCGAATCGATTGAAACGCTCTGTCACTATGACCAAGGCATGGTGTTGCTTGCCGGTGTGACTGGATCAGGAAAAAGTACGACCATTGGATCGATGCTTAATTACATCAACAGCATCTACCGAAAACACATCCTGACGTTGGAGGATCCGATTGAGTTTATTTTCACCGAAGACAAATCCTTGATCAATCAACGTGAAATCGGTCAGGACGTGCTGGACTTTTCAGTCGGCATGAAGCACGCGGTGCGTGAAGATCCCGACATCATCCTGGTGGGTGAGCTTCGCGACGAAGAAACATTCATGACAGCGATCCATGCGGCGGAAACGGGCCACTTGGTGTTCGGAACCATTCACGCGGCCAGTGCATCGACGACCATCGGACGTATTTTGGATTTGTTCCCCGAAGAAATGCACGGTGCAATCCGATCGGCGATTGCATTCAACATGAAGGGCATCGTCGCGCAAAAACTGTTGAAAACCATTCGTCCAGATGTGCCGCGTGTTCCAACATGCGAAGTGATGACGTTTAGTCCCATGATTCGTAAGTTAGTTCTGGAAGGCCAGGATCATAAATTGCCCGATGCGATTCGAATCGGCGAAGCCGAAGGGATGCAGGACTTTACGATGAGCTTGAAACAGTTGATCGATGATGAACTGATTGATCGCCCAACTGCATTCGCGGTAGCTCCCAATAAAGACGCTCTCAAGATGGCTTTAAAGGGCATCGACGTAAAAGCGCCGGGTATCCTGTAGGCATTTCCAGGTTGCAATGTAGCGAAAGTCGCCAAGACTTTCGGTTACCATCAGCCAACCTTGCCACGACCGAAACTCTTGGCGAGTTCCGCTACAAAGAATCGCATTCCCCATGTTTCTTTGCCAATGCAGGCTTCCGGGCACCTGCACCTGGTTCAACAAATTTTAGATCACTGAAACAACATTATGGCGCAGCAAGAAGAAATCCAACCTTGGCAAACCGTGGCTCCCGTCGAGTTTGCACCCAAGACTTCCGAACGGACCGCGGCACAGTCCGTGCTGATTCAGGCTCGACAGGGCGCGGGATTTGAAGTCGCGGCGGGGCAGTTATCGCACGCGATCCAAGGGCGTGCGACACACATGTTGTTAGATTTTTCCAAAACAGGTTGCGCCATCCGCTACCAGATCGACGGCGCGTGGGAAATGCTCGAACCGCTTGATCGCGAAACCGGGGACGCGATGCTGTACGCGCTAAAACAGCTTTGTGAACTGAACCCCGCTGATCGTCGCAGTCAGCAATCAGGCACGTGTGGTGCAAAATTGGCCAAGGACAAGTTTGACCTGCATTTGCAGTCGCAAGGTGTCCCGACGGGCGAAAGAGTGCTGATCAGAATCGAGTCGCTAAAGGTTCCTTTTGAACGGATGAGCGACCTGGGGATGCGTGACAAAATGCTGGAAGCATTCCGCGAACAGCTAAACCAAGATCGCGGAATGATTTTGATTACGGCTCCCAAAGGTGAAGGCCTAACGACGACCTGGACAGTTGCCGTCAACGCGGCCGATCGATTGGTTCGAGATTTCCAATCGTTTGAACATCAGGAAAATCCAGAGCCTGAAATCATCAACATCAGTCCCAATTTTTTTGGCGGCGATACCGGGGTAACCGAATTAGCGCTGTTGAAAAAAATGATTTTGAAAGAGCCCGATGTTTTGATGTTTCCGGCCATGCCAGAACCGGAATCACTATCGCTGGCTCTGGATCAGGTCGAGAAAATCGAAAAGCAAATCTATTCGCGAATTGTCGCCGCAGGGGCGATTCCCGGTTTGGTCCAGTTCATGTCTCGTTATCCCGAACAGAGGGAACGCATCGCGAAATGCGTGGGTGCAGTTCTAGGGCAAAAGCTGATTCGGCGGTTATGCGACAACTGCAAGGTCGGTTTTGAGCCGCAACCGCAATTGTTAAAGCAGTTAGGCATTCCACCAGGACGTGTCGCCGTCCTTTACCAACCTTTTATTCCTCCGCCGATCGAACAACAAGTCGATGAAAACGGACGGCCAGCACCAATCGTTCCATGTTCGGTTTGCAACGGACGAGGTTACTATGGGCGAATCGCAATTTTTGAATTATTGATGCCGGGCGAAAAGCTTCGTGATGCATTGACCAAGACGCAAGATGTCGGACAACTAACAACCATTGCCAAAAGCGAAGGTTTCCGCGGTTTACAAACCGAGGCGGTCATGACGGTGGCACGTGGTTTGACTGGTTTGGACGAATTGAAACGAGCGTTTGCAAAAAAGAAGTAGCTTGCGTGGCATAGTCTTCTATGCCTGTGCTTGCCAACCACACAGGCTAGAAGCCTATGCCACTTAACAACTGATGCACCCGCGATGCAATCCACTTCCACACCACCGCCAAACAGCATCGCCGTCATCGTTCCCGCCGCAGGTAGCGGGCGACGTTTTGGTAGCGAATCGAACAAGCTGTTTGCTAAAATCGATGGCACGCCATTGTGGGTGATGTCAGTTAAGCGATTGCGAGAACAATCGTGCGTTGGTCGAATCGTGCTACCGATTGCCGATGCTGACCGAGATTATTTCCTGTCCCAGCAGACCGAACTTGCCAAATCGCTGGGGGTTGAATTTGTTGCCGGTGGCGTTGAACGAAGCGACAGTGTTCAGAAGGGATTAGGGCAAATCGAGGGCGATGAATCCATTCGCTGGATCGCAGTTCACGATGCAGCGCGACCGTTGGTCACCGAACATGATTTGCAAAAGCTGTTTTTAGAAGTAACGACTACAAATGCGGCAATTTTGGCGGCACCGCTTGCGGGAACCATTCGGCGAGATTTAGGGACGCACACCCAAACCGTGGACCGGCATCATTTGTACGAAGCATTGACGCCACAAGTCTTTGAAGCGGGGCTGTTGCGGCACGCATATTCTCATCACAATGGGCGACCCGCCACCGATGACGCGGAACTGGTCGAGCGAACGGGGCACGCAATTTCCATCGTTCGCGGATCGGCTGATAATTTGAAAATCACTTACCCCGAAGACCTGCTTGTGGCCGAGGCCATTTTGGCTCGCCAGCAGGCCCAAACCCATCATGCCTGATACAACGCCCGAAAACTCACTTGTCGAAAACTCGCTCATCGGGGAATTAAAGTGGCGGGGCTTGATTCATCAATCGACCGATGAAATCGGCCTGCAAAAACTTCTTGATTCAGGACCTCAAACGGTTTACATCGGATTTGATCCCACCGCGTCAAGCTTGCATGTCGGATCATTGATGCAATTGATGTTACTAAGGCGGTTCCAAAAAGCCGGGCATCAGCCGATCGCTCTGGTCGGTGGCGCGACCGGGATGATTGGTGACCCGAGCGGTAAAAGCGAAGAACGCAATCTTTTGTCGGCTGAACAGTTACAGGAAAACGTTGACGGTGTCGCCGCTCAAATGCGAATGCTGCTCGACTTCGAAGGCGACCATCCAGCGTTGCTGCTGAACAACTTTGATTGGATGCAAGGCTACTCGTACCTGGAATTCTTGCGAGATGTTGGCAAGAACTTTCCCGTCGGTGCGATGATGGGCAAAGAATCGGTAAGGTCGCGGTTGGACAGCGAAGCGGGACTCAGTTACACCGAATTTAGTTACATGCTTTTGCAGGCTTATGACTTTGTTCATCTGGCCAAAAACCATGGTTGCCGAATCCAAGCCGGCGGCAGTGACCAATGGGGCAATGTCACCGCAGGCATCGACCTGGGACGTCGCATGCTTGGTCAGCAACTCTTTGGTATCACCGCGCCATTGTTGACAACGTCGGACGGCAAAAAGATGGGCAAGACGGAAAAGGGTGCAATCTGGTTGGATCCAAACCGAACCAGCCCGTATGAATTCTATCAGTATTGGCGGACAGTCGATGATGCGGATGTGATGCGTTGCATCGCGTACCTAACCGAGATCGATCGCCAGGAATACGATTCGCTTGCCGAGGCGACGGCGTCCGAGCCCGGTCAACGGGCCGCACAAAATCGCCTGGCCCAGTGGATGACGGTGCTGATCCACGGCGACGAAGGTCTAGCCACAGCGACGCGTGCTTCGGAGATTTTGTTTGGCGGTGAAATCGGCGATGCGACCGATGCCAGTCTTGGGTCAATCTTCGCCGATGTGCCAAGCAGCGAAGTGGAACGATCCAATCTGGACGGCGACGGATACTGGATCGTCGACGCGTTGCAAGCAACCGGATTGGTAAAATCAGGCGGCGAAGCTCGACGTGCGATTAAGGAAGGCGGTGTGTACATCAACAACACTCGCGAAACCGATGAAAAGAAACGACTCGGTGCGTCCGACCTGGCCAGCGAAACGGTGATGGTGTTTAGGCGAGGAAAACGAAAGTACGCGTTACTACGATTCGTTTGATCTTCTTCCTTAGCTGATCCCGCATCATTTCCACCTCGCGTTCCAAGTTCAAGATCGCCTTGTCTGTCATCCAAATCCGTGGCGCTCGCGTTCACAACTTACAGAACATTGACCTGGACATTCCGCGTGGGAAAATGACGGTCATCACTGGCGTTTCAGGTAGCGGCAAAAGCTCGCTCGCCTTTGACACGCTCTACGCTGAAGGGCAACGGCAATACATCGATTCACTGTCCGCTTACGCAAGGCAGTTTCTCGACCAGATTCCGCGGCCCGATGTCGATTCGATTGACGGGCTCGCGCCGACGCTGGCGATCGATCAAAAAAACACGGCATCAGGTTCTCGCAGCACCGTCGCCACGATCACTGAGATCTACGACTACCTACGTTTGCTATTCGCTCGCGCAGGCACCCCGCACTGCACCAAGTGCAACAGCGAGATTGCGACTCAGTCACCCGATGCAATTGCTGATTCACTGCTGGCATTGCCCGAAAAAACAAAGTTGGTGATCCTTGCACCGATGGTGCGCGGTCGCAAAGGTGCCCACCAAGAAGTCTTTGAAACCATCCAAAAAGCGGGCCTAGTGCGAGCCCGCGTTGATGGCGAAATGCACCCGCTTGAAGAAATCCCAACGTTGGCTCCGCGAAAGAATCACACCATCGAAGCAGTCATTGATCGTTTGGTCCTTCGCGATGGTATCGAATCCAGGTTACGAGATTCGGTCGCGTTGGCACTTCGGTTGGGCGATGGCTTAATCAATTCGATGGTGCAGGCCCCGTCGGAAAAGGACGGGGAACAGTGGCAGGAAGCATTGTATTCCACCGCGATGGCGTGTCCTGATTGTGGAACCAGTTTCGCCGAGGTCGAACCGCGCACGTTTTCGTTCAACAGTCCCTACGGGGCGTGCCCTCATTGCGAAGGCCTTGGACGCGTCGGCGATGATGCAGATCAAGTCTGTCCACAATGCGAAGGATCCCGGCTGTGCGTTCAAGCACGTCGAGTGACGATCGCGGGCTGTGCAATTCAAGAATTAACAGCGATGCCGTTGTCCGAGGCGGGCGATTGGCTGGGGCAGTGTGAACAATCACTGACTCCTTTGCAGCAGGCAGTTGCTCTTCCCATTGTTCGTGAAGTTACTCGACGACTTGAATTTCTTAGCCGCGTAGGCGTCCACTATTTAACGCTCAATCGTGCCGCCGATACTTTGTCCGGTGGTGAACTGCAACGCGTGCGATTGGCAACCAGCATCGGCAGCGGATTGGTGGGGGTCTGCTACGTACTTGACGAGCCATCGATTGGACTGCACCCCGCCGATCACGGACGACTGATCGATTGCATCAAGGAACTGCAATCGCAAGGCAACACGATCGTGATTGTTGAACATGACGAGGCAACGATGTTGGCGGCCGATCGCTTAGTCGATATTGGCCCCGGCGCTGGCAAGCACGGTGGGCACATCATTGCCCAGGGTACGCCCAAACAAGTTATCCGAAACAAAAAGAGCCTGACCGGCCAATACCTATCAGGAAAAGAACAGGTCACGATTCCCAAGCAGCGTCGCAGTGCCAAGCACTGGGTCACGGTCACAGATGCCAGTCTAAATAATCTGAAAAACGTGACAGCGAAAATCCCGCTTGCGTTACTCGTTGGGATCAGCGGAGTTTCGGGGAGCGGCAAAAGCTCACTGATCAGCGACACACTTTATCCCGCTCTGGCTCAAAAGCTGGGTTTGCAAACTCCCGCACCTGGGCCACTGAAAGCGATTCGCGGCGCGAATAAAATTGATAAGCTAGTCCCGATCAACCAGGCTCCGATTGGGCGAAGTCCCCGGTCATGCCCAGCAACGTACGCGGGTGTGCTTGATGAAGTTCGAAAGGTTTTTGCAGCGACTCGCCAAGCGAAAACACGTGGCTTTTCGACCAGTCGATTTAGCTTTAACTCCAAAGCTGGACAATGCGAACTGTGCAAAGGCCATGGGGTCGAGCGGATCGCGATGAATTTCCTTAGCGACTTGTTCGTCACCTGCACCCGTTGCGGTGGAAAACGGTTCAACCGCCAAACTTTGCAGGTGCGTTTTAAGGGCGCAAACGTCGCAGACGTGCTGGAAATGTCGATCGATGGCGCAGCAGAATTCTTTGAAAATGTGCCAAAGATCTCGCGTTTGTTGTCTTCGCTGCAAGACGTCGGGTTGGGTTATCTGCATTTGGGTCAAGCCAGTACCACCTTGTCGGGCGGTGAAGCCCAGCGAATCAAGCTAGGCACCGAATTGGCCAGAGTGTCGACCGGCAGCACGTTGTATCTGCTGGATGAACCAACCACGGGATTGCATTTTGCGGACGTTCAGCGTTTGGTGGATGTGCTGCAGCGATTGGTCGACGCGGGAAACACGGTCCTGGTCATCGAACACAACTTCGATTTGCTATCAGCCTGTGATTGGATCATCGATATGGGACCAACCGGTGGAGCAAACGGTGGTCAGATTGTCGCCGAAGGAACGCCCGAACAGGTCGCGGCCAACAAGGCCAGTGTCAGCGGCAAGTTTTTGAAATTTTAAAATACTGATCGGCAACCAGAAACCACGGTCACCGCATTGGCGGGGATTGTGGGCGAACGCTCTGCGGTCACGTGGCCTCACCCCCAAACGCGGATCGTTCGGCCACACTTACTTGTCCGAAAATCCTGCGTTTGTCTTTTGCCATGCAAATTTGCTAGCACTCCCCGCCTTTCTCAACGTGGAACTCGCGAAACACGTTGACATGCGACCGGGAATACTCCTATTTTCCAGTCTGTAAATCGTCCCAAGGATCGGGTCATTGTCGCGCAGGATGCCCATTCACGAAATCCGTGCTCAACGTTCGCCAACAGATGCGTTATCGCATTGGGTTCGCCGGTGCGCATTGGGATGCATCGGACTTTCACTGGCTTTCAGCATCGGTGGCTGTGCGACGACTAGCTACCTTTCCAATCGCAAAGTCCGCGAAAACGCGTTGACATCGACGCTAAATCTGGTCAGCAAAAAAGGCCCTCAGATCAGCGATCGGACTTGGCACACCCTACAGCGATATGACTTGGACGTCAGTTACCAGAAGAACCACAAAAAGTGTTTCCAAGAGATTCGCGACCGGATCGCCGAGACACCCGACGGCGAACTCATTTACGCGCTCAGTGAACTGTCTTACGTCGAAGGCAAGCGTGCCGAACGCACCGGGAACATGAGTTTGGCGTTGAACCAGTATGGCGTTGCGCTGACCAACAGCTATGACTACTTGTTCAGCAACGACCTGGGAACGACTCGCAACTTTTATGATCCGCAGTTCCGTGGTGCCTGCGACATCTACAACGAGTCATTGGAAGATACGCTGCGATTGCTCTGCAAGGAAAACCAAATTCAGCCCGGGCAAACATACAGCATTCAAACACCCGATCGTGAATTTGTGATCCGAACCGAGATGCGAGGGCAGTGGAAGGCCGACGAATTCGACCACTACGAATTTGTCAGTGACTATGAAATTGAAACGCTGCGAAATCGGCACACAACTTATGGCCTGGGCGTTCCATTGATTGCGGTTCGCCGCACAAAAGATGAAAGTCAGGATGCAGAGAAATACTACCCTGACGGTCTTTCCTACTCTGTCACCGCCATGATGCGCTGCGTCGAACCCAAGCAAGGTCAGCGGCCTGGACAATCAAAAGTCTGCGTGCTGGAATTCTTTGATCCGCTAACCGCTAATCAAATCCAATTGGACCAGCAGTGGGTGCCGCTAGAAACCGACCTGACCACGCCGCTGGCATTCTTCTTAGACAGTCCTGAATTTCGTCGTCGCAACAAGGCGACCGAGGGACTGCTAGACCCCAACGAGTCGCTCGATAAAAAAGGGCTCTACATGCTAGAACCCTATGACCCAGATCGAATCCCAGTCCTGATGGTCCACGGGTTGTGGTCATCTCCGATGACTTGGATGGATATGTTCAACGACCTAAGAAGCTTCCCCGAGATCCGAGAACGCTATCAATTTTGGTTTTACCTGTACCCATCTGGCCAACCGTTTTGGCTCAGCGCGACCCAATTGCGTGGCGATCTTCAAAAGATGCGAGAAGCGTTTGACCCGGGACGTCGTGATCAGGCATTGGACCAGATGGTTTTGGTGGGCCACAGCATGGGCGGATTGGTCAGCCGGATGCAAACGATCGATAGCGGTGATGAATTCTGGAAAATTGTTAGCGACGAACCCGTCCACACCGCCGACCAAGCGGTTGCCAAGCTGAAAGGCGATAGCGATGATCGCAACCGATTGGTCAGTGCATTGTTCTTTCGCCCCAATCAATCGGTTCGGCGGGTCGTTACGATTAGCACGCCGCATCGAGGTAGCGAATTTGCCAACGATTACACCCGCTGGTTGGCTCGCAAGTTCATCAAATTGCCATCAAAATCCGTCAGTGTTGGCAACCGCCTAGCAATGAGCAATCCAAAGTTGTTTAAAGACACGCAACTGTTAACCGTCGCAAATGCGATCGATTCGTTAGCCCCCGAATCCCCGATCTTTCCCGTTATGATGCGGGCGAAGCGATCACCCGGCGTAAAGTATCACAACATCGTTGGAGTATTGGAAAATCCATCGATCATCAAATCGCGTGCGGGCCGTGGCGATGGCGTTGTTGATTTTGCGAGCGCTCACATGGACGATGTCGAAAGCGAAGTGATCGTCGATGCTGACCACACTAAGATCCACATGACTCCCAAGGCAATTTTTGAAGTCCGTCGGATCTTGTTAGAACACATCAAGTCCATCGACTCTAAAGACCGAGTTGCGGGTCGGTCACACGAGAGAATTGCGATCCAGCCCGAAGTGTTGCAGCCGGTTCCCGCTGAACCGGTATTCCGCGAAGAACAACAAGTGGATGAGTTTGAATACGAACAGTATCAAAATGTTCAGCGATAGGATTACAGACGCTTCACGCCAGGTTCACCCGGTAGTGGATGTTGTGAACGATCCCCAGCATGAAGGATCTTTCATAAGATCCACTGCGATTCAAATCATCTCAACTAGCGGCGACGAATCCAGACAGAGGTGCGCGGCGAAGCTTGGTTTCATTCCCGCTTCGTGAAACAGTCCCAACAAACAGCTCTGTCTTTGTCGCGGCAGTCAACGCATCCGCTTTCGCGACACGATTGGTACCGGCAGCCAAATGCCCTGCCAGGTTTTGACTTTCGGGGTGAGCGAAGACTTCCGCAACCGGATCAATCTCGACTTCGGCCTTGGCAAAACGATTCAGTTCGCCACGGGTGACCTTAATATCACGTGGGGCTTCGATGCCGACGCGAACGCTGCCGCCCTTGATGCGGACAAGCGTGATCTTGATGTCGTCGCCGATCAAGATTTCTTCGTTTGCTTTTCGTGTAAGAACTAACATGGGCAGTCTCCTTTGCCGTTTCCGATTAAGTGTTAAGTCACAAGTCTTCGTTGGAAGATGTTGGGGACTAAAGCAGACACCGTGCCAAAGGAATCAAAACAACGCCCGGAACTGGCATAAACTGTTACCATAAAGCGACTTACGCATTTTAGACAATTTTGCGGGCAACGTGTCCGACCGACAATTGAAGAACTTTCTACAAAGGTTTGAAACGATACAAAGGTTCGCCGGAGACCAAAGAAGCAAGTTGGGCGGCCTGTGACTTGTCTATTGGTAGACTCGCACGTAATCGACCAGCATTTGACAGGGAAAAACCGTCGTTTCATCGGGCGAACCCAAGAAGTTTCCACCTACGGCAACGTTTAGTAACAGATGAAAGTCCTGATCAAACGGAGCAGGAAATGTCCCGCCTGTCGTCGCCCACTCAGTTTGCGTTTGATAGCTTTTCCCATCGACCAACCACTCAATTTTTCCAGGCGACCAGATGACCGAATAAACGTGAAAGCCATCGGCAAAACTACCATTGGCCAACTTGAAGTCGGTGCCGGTGTGCGTGTTCTCTGGCCAAGCGGCACCGTAGTGCAACGTTCCCAAAACCGTATCGGGTTCTTGTCCCTTCATTTCCATGATGTCGATTTCACCGCTGGCGGCCCAACCGCCGTACACGTCATCCGTTGGCAACATCCAAATGGCGGACCAAATGCCCTGACCTTTAGGCAGTTTGGCTCGAACATCAATCCGACCGAACTTCCAATCGCCACGGTTCTTCGTTCGAACTCGCCCCGATGAGTATTCGCGTGCGGTACCAGCGATCGCCGCTTTGTCTTTGCGTGCTTCGATAACCAAGCACCCTTGCTCCACCCGAACGTTCTCTTTTCGGTCGGTATAGATTTGCAGTTCAGCATTGCCGCCGCCAAACGCATTTACCTCAGCACCCCATTTGGAATAGTCCAGCTGATCGCCTTCGAATTCATCGCTCCAAACTAGTTTGTTTGGTGATGAAACTTTTATTGTTGCTTTCGCATCGGTTGCCATCACCCGATCAACGATGGGTGTCGCATTCAACACAGAATCCTGCGCCGACAAGATTCGAGCGTCCAAAGCGAGGCTCGGCAAAATTACTAAAAACGCAAATGCCAAGTAGAAAGCTGATTTAATTTGCATGGATGGGTTCGATTAAAAAGAGAGTTCGGGTCCACTGCCCTGAACCTCTGCCGATGAGGCAAACGCTTGACCAGGAACGAAGAAGACCTCGATCAAGGAAATCTGACCAGTGCGAGCAAACAGCTGTTGGGTTTCAATCAACGTTAACTGAGACTCTGGATGAGTCACCGGATTCTGATCAGACTGATGAATGACCAATCGTTCGGTTTCGCTGGCGTGGTAGATAACGGGAACCTGGCAAAGGGTGAACGCGAAGCTGTTTGGCGGCAATGATTGCGACCGCCTCGTTCCAACAACATCAAAAAACTCCAGCGTCGATTCCTGATCAAGCAGCTCTTCCTTTTCGAATAACGCTGGGTTAAATCGGAGCCTTCCGTCGTTGATGCGGACACCTAATTCGTACCAACGCGACAAGATGTCTTCCTTGACTTGTCCTGTCATCCCTGGTTGCTGAGCCCCTGCGTTTTCAGGCGTGTGGGAATAAGGATCAAAAGGAAAGGCACCATAATGCCCCGGTTTCTTCGTCAACCCTAAGCCATCGCGGATCGCTTGATAGTGAGCATGCAGCTTGGTTTGCAATGAAGTTTCCGAGCCTAAATCACATGACTTCGATGCATCTGCGTGTTGACTGCTGACGCACTGCTCGATCACCGACAACGATAGCTTGGAAACCATGTGCCAGTAGATTGATCCCAGCCCTTCGTAACCGAAAAATGTTCCTGAACGTCCGGTAAACAATCGGTGCTTGAACGTTTCTTCGTACATTTCATTGATCAGCGACCGATCCTTGGAAACCAATTCGCGGTAGTCCGGTTGTTGCTGCAATCGATCCAACGCCAGATTCATGTCCTTGGCGTTCCTAAAGTCACCATTGAATCGAATGTCGCCCTTAAGGTCTTGCTTGACGATTTCCGTGCATTCATCGGCGACCATACGAAGTACAAGCTCCGACCCAAATGCGACGTGATTGGGTATTAGATTCTTCTCTAGAAAGCTAGGCAATTTGCGGTCTGGATACAGCATGTAACTGCTCTGATCTTCTCGATAACAGTCGCTGCTACGAAGAGCATCCAGTACGTCAAGGGATTCGCTTGCCGAAAGCAAGCCGCTGCTGATGACCGCAACTTGCCCTTCAAGCATTTCGTAAAGGCCTTCGATATCAGCGGCGTTGTCGGTGAAGCTAACCAAATTGTAAGAATGATACATCCCATCAGCCCGACGATTGCAGCGAATCGTTTCGTCGATCAAATCACGAGCTTCACGCATAAAGCCGACAAGATCGTTCAAAGCGACAGCTGTCGTTTCACCGCTAAAACCTTCGATGTAAATCGTGTCGCGATATTTTTGGCCTGCCAGCGAAAACTGATTTAGGATTTGACGGCGAGTCCGACGACATTGGGATGCATCTGCTTTGTCATCAATGTCGATAAGTGCCTGCCAAATGGATCTTGTTAGCTCCCAAACCTCGCAAGAGATTTCAGCAAACGCGGGAACACTTTCCCGTTCCGAGCCAAACCAATCAATCAAGAAAGTTAGATACCGCCGCAAATAGCATGTCGTGACCATCGACAAACCACGCCCTACTAATGCATTGTTCGCGTCGTTCCATTCCGGTCTTTGAGTGTTCAGCCAGACACCACCGCCGGGGACCAAGTTGGTTAGTTTTGCCAACATGGGAACAAGTAACTTTTCGACCAGGGTGACGCGGTGGGGAGCTTGATCTTTGCCAAAGACCAGCTTGCCGTCGCTGCCCATTAAATTGACCCTGCAAGCGATTTGCTCGGCCGCCGCAGAATCGTAATCAATGGTTTCTTGCGGATCGCGGAGGATATCTTCAAATCCTCGAATGCGATAAGGAATGTCCGTATAGGTGCAGTGCGGTTCGGCGAGATTCTGATCTAAACTCGACGGATGAAACGCCTGGGACCACTCCAGCAATCGCAACAAATAAATGATCTGATGATCGCCCCAGTATCCAATGTTGGCCCAGGGGTCCGACGGATCGGGTTCTTCCCATTCGACACCGTTCTTGGTGATTCGATACGGATTGTAACCATCAGCCGTTGATGCGTTGACAAAGCGAAACACCATGTTGGGCGCATAGTCGGGATACGAAACGGCAAGCGCTTCCCAGTTTTGAAAGATATCCCGCCAGTTACCCTCGTAGTTCAGCGTCGGCTTCGTGCTGTCTTTGCCCAAATCAATTGAGAACTTATTCCAGGGTCTGGTGGGATCGCCGTGACGCCGACTGAAACACAATGGCAGGTATTCTGAACCGATGCGAATTAAATCAGCATCCTTGGTTTCCGCAATTTGATTTTTTAGTTCGCTGATCGAAACTCTGTCAGGAATCTTTGCGAGCATGTTTTGGTGCCGCTTGTGGGCCCAAGTGTTGGTTGTTTTGACTTGGTTTCTAAAGTCATCGATGTCAATTTCATAACCATTGGCTGGATAACCGCCTCGCATGACATTGAACAGAACGTTCGAACGATGCCGCTGCGTTCGCAAACAATCTCGGCCGACTTGCAAGCCATCATTGGCAGAAATGATTTTCAACAACTGCTCATCACTGGATTGCATGTCAGTGTTAAACGCATTTCCCAGATCGATGTTGCCCGTCAATTCATGACGCAAACGAACCACATCGGCGTGATCGTAATTGACGTCGGCAACGACCCGCCAACGGATTAGATTCAATGGACTCAAATCCAGACTTTTTGATGCAAAGAACGCACCGCGACGACCGCGAACCTGTGATTCTTGCTGCAAGGACTGACCTTTCTGCACCTCAAGCAACTGCTCGCTGCTAAGTGCGATCGTCGCGTCTTGAAGTCCCTGTTGCCAAACCACCGTCGTGCGAAGACCCTCGCTTGGTTCGGCTAGATCCGTTGGGATTGAACTAAGATAGTACAAACCAAGGGAAGCATCGGAGAGCAATTCACTTTTCTTGTAGGCGTCACTAAGATTGCTATATCGCAATTGAAAATCATGCCCCAAACCGCTGGGCATTAGATTCTCTAATCCATCGGTGATGTGAACTTCAACTTCGGTTTCGTCCAAGTTCACCAGTTCGCACTGTCGAATGAATCCATACCGTTGTCCAAAAGCCCAGGTGTATCGAAACGCCATCCTTAACACATGGTGAACCTCTTCGAACATCACTCGGTTGCCGAGCGAATTCTTGTACAAATTTTGTGATCGGGATTCGTCAAGAATAGGTTCCGCCGAAAACGGTTGCCAAATGGACGTTCCGTTGGAAAGGCCACCGCGAGCATCGGCAGCTTTAATGAAGGTTTTCGGGCCGGTGCAATGCACCATGTCCAAAATCTTATCAGCTGAATAGTAAGGAAATAAAGCAGAGTCTCGATCTTTACGTCCCGCCGATAGAGCTCCGTTGCTGGACACAAACATCCAGTGATCACTGGAGCTTACCAAGGTCAAGAAAAACGTCTTCATCCGATGGCTATTGTTGATCTTGTACCAGCTGGATCCCTCCAAGGTGACGTACTGTCCCTCGGTTTGGGTCGAAGTCTTATTCGCGGTTCGTAGAATAGTCATGATGTAGAAAAGTCGAGGCGGTTACGGATCGATACAGCAGCTGGCGCGAGGGTTTCGTCAAGTGTCGAATGAGGTTTCGGACTTTCGAGCGCGGAGATCTTTTTCGATTTGCTCTTCCAGGGTTAAATCGATGTTGTAAAAGCAGAGGCAAACGGCCGCTGCAAGCAGAAACAATGCTGGAATCAAGCTCATCATCATCCGCAGCCCCTGAAGCGTTGTGGCTGACTGAACTTGTTCGACGCCTTCGAGCGGTTGGGCGTACTGGTAAAAATCGAGAGCAAATCCAGTCATCGCAGCACCAACGGCGCAGCCCATCTTTTGCGAAAATGTGGCAGCAGCGAATACCAATCCTGTCGCGCGACGGTGACTTTTCCATTCAGAATAGTCGGCGGTGTCGGCGTACATCGCCCACAACAACACTGGGATAGGACCGCCAATAAACGATGCAATCCCATGAAGCACCAGCATCAAGTTGTACTGCTGTGGCCCCAGAAAAAAGAAAGCCGCCGTCAACAAAGCGACCAACGCATTCATGCCGATCATCAATCGTTTCTTGCCAAAGATCCGCGTCAGCGGTTTTGTCAAAAGCATGCCGGCGATCGCTGCAAAACTACCCAAGACCCAGAATGTTGGAGCAAGATCCGCGTCACCGCAGTAGTACTTGAAGTAATACAAGATTGCACCGCCACGAATAAAAAGGCCGGACAGTTGCAGCAACCCAAACCCAAACAAAACCATCCAGGGTCGGTTCGAAAGTAAGTCTTGAAAGTCTTGTTCAAAAGTTGACTGTTCAGAGGTCTCCGAAAATCGTTGCAAAGAAACAGTTCTGATCAGCAACGATGCCACGCTACCAAGTAAATAGCCGCCAAGAATCCAGACCAGGGTCGATTGGTCAAAGGCGGTTGCTAATGAAGTTAGCAACGCCAGCCCCAGCAATAGAATTTGATGCAATCGAATGCTGGTGCAGAAGTACTTCAAATCGGCACGAAACGTTGATTTCGTTGATACAACTGGCTCAACTCTTTCTCGCGTCGTTGCAAACGTGATCAGGAAAAGAACAACCGATGCGGCTGCGAAAACGGCCATGGTCAGAAAGAAACCACGCTGTTCATCAACCACGATGGATTTTGCAATGCCATCCACCACCTTCATCTCGGAACCACCAAAGAACTTGACCAGCTCCAAGGTGCCGTATTGAACAATGATTCCGCCGCAAAATGCAGCGACAAAACGGTACGTCGAAACGCTGGTTCGTTCGATCGAATTCGATGAGATCACTCCCATCAACGCGCCGTAGGGAATGTTGATCGCGGTGTAAGCCATCATCACGGCGGTGTAGGTGATGTAGGCGTAGATCAGCTTTCCCGTCGGCTCAAGATCCGGGGTGTAAAAGGTCAAAACCCCCGTGATCGCGAACGGAACTGACATCCAAACCAAGTACGGTCGGAAACGCCCCCAGCTGGTTCGCGTACGATCAGCCAAATAACCGACTAACGGGTCGTTGATCGCGTCCCAGATTCGGGTCACCAACATCAATGTCCCGGCCGACTTGGCCGAGATTCCAAAGACATCGGTGTAAAAGTAAACGAGAAAGAACTCAAACGTCTTCCAAAACAGGTTCGATGCGGTGTCACCCAACCCGTAACCAACTTTCTCGCCCACACCCAAAACTTGGTCTGCCGAAGTTTGGGGATCCAGGTTTGCGGCGTTGCCTAAATCGGACCTTGAATTCATCTGAGTTATCGCATTCGGTTTAGACGTTATTGACGGCCGGGGTAACTTAAGACGCCCGTTCACTCTATTTAAACAGCGGCCGAGCCCGACTGCAACCGGTTCCATAAAAAGATACTAAAAACACGATTTACTCCTTTTTCCAGAAAATTTCGCTGCAACCGGTTGCAGCAGGTTGGCTTTCGCGGTACCATAAGAGCGAGAGTAGGGCATCCATTTCGCCTTCCATGCCACGGAAACTTCGATGAAGCTCAATTCGACCACCATTAAGGACATCGCAGAGCTCGCCAATGTCTCAAAGAGCACCGTGTCGCGGGTTTTGAACGACAAAGCAGTCGTCAATCGCCAGACGCGAAAGACAGTGCTGGAGGCGATGGAGAAGCTCGGTTATGAAGCGAATGTTTTCGCCCGAGGCCTAGCGAGCGGCAGGTCGATGACCGTCGGTGTCGTCACACAGAAAATTGGTAGCCCGTTTTACGATTCAATCATGCAGGGCGTGATTCAAGGGTTTGCCGGCACCGGTTATTCACCCATTTTCGTCGACGGCCAATGGGAAAAAAGTACTGAGCTGGACGTGATCCGCACACTTCTTGGACGGCGTGTTGACGGGATGTTACTGCTAGGCGGGGTCATTCCTGAAGACAACTTACGCGAACTGATGGAACAGCTTCCCACGATCGTGGTTGGGGAAGACGTTCCAGCTTGGCAGGGGCGGTGCGTGTTTATCGACAACGTGATCGCGGCCTACGAAGCAACAAAACATTTGATCAACTTGGGTCACCAAAAGATCGCAATCATCCGTGGGATCGAGCACCATCAAGATGCCATCCGACGCTTCGAAGGGTTTTCCCAAGCGATGGTCGAAGCTGGGTTGGAAGTCGACCCAGAACTGGTGATTGACGGTGACTTCACGGCGCAGTCGGGGCTGATGGCAATCAGTTCATTACTGATGCGAGCGAAATCATTCACCGCTGTTTTCTGCGCCAACGACATGGTGGCCTACGGTGCTCGATTGGGCCTGCATCGCCAAGGGCTTCGAGTCCCCGATGATGTGTCGCTTGTCGGTTTTGATGATCAAGGTGAGTCCGCTTACATGACCCCGCCGCTCACAACGGTGCGACAACCTGCGATCGAAATGGGTCATGCAGCAGCAATTGGATTAGTTAATTTAATGGAGGATAAACCGGTACAGTTCCCAGTCCTAAGGGCTGAACTCCAATGCCGCGAATCAACGGCTAGGGTTGCAGGAAGATAACGCACTTCGACGTTGTCGAAACTCTGCGTTGGCGGCAATGAATTGCCAGAGCCGCTAGCGTTTAAGACTTTGTAATTTTTTGTTTCAGTGTTCTAAATGAGGTTTTCCATGTTCAGAAAAAATCCAGCCCGCAGGGGCTTCACGCTCGTTGAGCTGTTGGTCGTGATCGCGATCATTGGAGTGTTGGTTGGCTTGCTGCTGCCAGCGGTCCAAGCCGCTCGCGAAGCAGCTCGCCGAATGAGCTGTAGCAACAACTTCAAGCAGATCGGGCTTGGCGTTCACAATTACCACTCCGCCTACAAACAACTGCCGACCAACAAGTCCGGCACCGGCGTTACGCCGGGAACGAACTGGTGGGATGAATCGTTTAATTCAGCCAACGAACAGATGAGCTGGCTTGTTGGCTTGACGCCCTTCATCGAAGGCCAAGCTCTTTGGGAGCAAATCTCTAACCCCTTGGCAACGAATGCGGATGGGTCAATTTCCACTCCTCCATGGCCTGCCTTTGGACCAAGTCCTCATGAAAACCGTACGCAGTACATCCCTTTCATGACCAATATCCCCACGTTGCGATGCCCATCGGATCCAGGCGTTGGATTACCCGCGCAAGGCCGTACCAACTACGGTTGTTGCATGGGGGATTCGATGTTCAAGGTCGAAACAGCGTCTCGCACCGGAACGGATTTGATGGGTGCAGGTGCCTCCGCAGCACAGATCACCGAAGCAGCCCAACAGGCGCAAGCTGGATGCCGCGGAATGTTTGTCAATCACAAGAAGTCCCGATTCCGTGATGTACTGGACGGCCTTTCAAACACCATCATGGCTGGCGAGTTGGCCACTGATCTAGGCGATCGCGACATCACGACCAACGGTGCTCGCGGTCGTAACGACGCGGGTGCTCCTCCCATGACAGACCCCGCAGCCGGTTGTGCCGGACTAACAGATCCGTTGCGACCACAGTTTTGGCTTCCGGGCACTGACCTGATGACTGATTACAGTGCGTCTTTGGGACGTGGATTCATGTGGGCCAACGGTGGTCACCTGTTCTCAGGCGTGATGACGATCAGTCCGCCAAACTCCGCAGTCTGCTACGGTGGACAATTCCCTGGACAAGAAGGGATCACTCCACCAAGCAGTCGTCACCAAGGTGGTGCCCATGTTTTGATGGGTGACGGAGCGGTGAAATTCATCACCGATTCGATCGAAGCAGGCGACCAGAACAACGGTCAAGTTGGCCTCGGATTTACTGAGCCTTCTCGTGCTCCTGGTTCCGCTAGTCCCTATGGCTTGTGGGGAGCCTTGGGAAGTCGGGCGAACAAGGAAATTATCGAGGAAGAGCTCTAAGTCAATCTTTCGCTAGGCAACTTAGCCCACGCAACATCATGTTGCGTGGGCTCTTTTTTTTCGCATCTTGAGGCAGGATGTGTCCATCACTAACCAGTCATCTATCACTAAATCTATAATGAAAAACGCAATCGCACCATTCTTATGCATCACCTTGTTCGCTTGCATGCTCTTCGCAACGGGTTGTGACAGCAACACCGGCATCGTCGAAGTGCCAACGCAGACCGCTGAAGAAATTGCGGCAAGCGAAGCCAGACAAGCCGAATACAGCAAGGCAATGGAAGCGCAGTACGGCAAGAAAAGACGCAAGTGAGAATGCCACTTTACGTCAGGCAGTAACCGAAGCGACCTACACCACTTTTTAAAGCACTTTCAATGCTTACTTGTAGGCCGGAACAAGCGAAGCGCAGTTCAGGCAATTTCATTGAAAGGTAGAGAACTGCACGGTATTGCATTGGTCGAGTAGGCCCGGGGGATTGCTCCCCGGTGGGCCTCTCACAGAAC
>CAYVAN010000054.1:17763-24104 GCA_964449225.1 uncultured Rhodopirellula sp. | reverse complement strand
GATCTCGCCTTGGGAATTTGCGGGTTAGGGGATCAATGGATAATGTTCATTCGATCGCATTGAAGCACAACTGCACTCATGTACTTGTTTCAAACAATACGTTGAGTGGCACGCAGCTACGTCAATTGAACGACCTTTGTGCCGAGCACAGTTTGCAGGTCCGTATCCTGCCGCAGATGGACGAAGTGATGCAGGGCGCAAAGAAGATTCCGCTGCGAGAATTAAACATCAGTGATCTCCTGCGACGTGAACCTGCTCAGTTGGACGAGAAACGGATTGGCAACACGGTACGTGGTAAGCGGATCTTGGTCACTGGGGCGGGCGGCAGTATTGGTTCAGAGATCTGTCGTCAATTGCTAAAATTCAATCCCGATGAAATTGTTCTCCTTGGTCGTGGTGAAAACAGAATCTTTGCGATCAACCAAGAACTCTCTGGTAAAGCAGGAACAACGAAGCTCACCACGGCCATCGCGGATGTGACAAATAAAGTCTCGATGCGAGGCGTGTTTGAAAAACACGACCCAGAGCTTGTCTTTCACGCAGCTGCACACAAGCATGTGTTCTTGATGGAAAGTCATGTTGCCGAAGCGATCACGAACAACGCCCACGGAACGCGAGTGACAGCTGATTTGGCGATTGAATTTGGTGTCGAACGGTTTGTCCTGATCAGTACCGACAAAGCAGTGAACCCAACCAGCGTGATGGGGTGTAGCAAGCAGTTAGCTGAACGAGTCATTCACTCTCGGGCACTTTCAAGCGACACCATCTTTGGCGTCGTCCGTTTCGGTAATGTCTTGGGATCCAACGGCAGCGTGATTCCCATTTTCCAAGAACAGATTCGCAACGGCGGTCCGATCACGATTACTGATCCAAACATGACCCGCTACTTTATGTCGATTCCCGAAGCATCGCAGTTGGTGCTGCAGGCGGGGTCGATGTGTACCGGTGGCGAAGTCTTCTGTTTGGATATGGGCAAACCGATGCGAATTGTAGACTTGGCTAAGGATTTAATTCATCTTTCTGGGTTGCCTAGCGATAGCATCGAAATTGAGTTCATGGGTGCTCGAACAGGTGAAAAGCTCTACGAAGAGCTGTACTTTGACGAGGAAGCTACGATCGAAACGGATCATGAAAAGGTTCGTGCCGCCTACCAGCGTCCTTACGAGGGAACCGCGATCGATGTAGTTCTCGACGAGGTGCTTCAGCAGCGTGGAACCGTTTCAAATGAGGAGCTGAAGGATCAGCTGCAAGAATTGATTCCGGAATATCGTCGTCCTCTACGACACACACCTGCGATCAAGGCGGTCACGAAAAGCTAGGGACACCGCAATGTGTTGCCCTTAGTTCTCGCTCTACCATGGATACAATCGACCCACAGACGAAGTCAAGTTCCTCCCCCATCGAACGCCCGTCGCCTCAATCGGACGAAAGTCGCCTTTCTGACAGCCCCATGCTTTTTGTGACGGGTGCGACGGGGTTTTTGGGAACTGAGATTCTGAAGCAAGCGGTTCTACAAAAGATTGCCGTACACGCGGTCGGAAGATCCTCATCGAAATTCAAGCCGCAGAAGGGATTGAAGCTTTCTCGGTTTGATCTGGCCGGTGATGAATTGTCTGCTGAGTTGCTCTCGGGCTGCGATCAGGTTTTGCATGTTGCGGGACTCGCTCACCAATTCGGCAAACGCGGCGATGATCGTGAACGATTCGAGCAGGTCAATGTGGGGGCGGTGAAACGTGTTGCTGATGCCGCTGGCAAGGCTGGCATTGAGCATTTTATTCTGATTAGTTCGGTCGGGGTCTATGGCGAAGGGGAAGGCGTGCGGCCCGAGAATGCGGCGTGCAACCCCCAAGGTCACTACGCGGTCAGCAAGTTTGATGGCGAAAAGGTGGCCCATGAGATTTGTGCCCAACACGGCATGACGCTGACCATTCTTCGTATGGCAACTCTCTACGGCGAACAGGATCGCGGGAACGTTCAGAGGCTGATCGAGGGCATCGACCGGGGCGTCATTCCATTCTTTGGTGCTGGCCAGAACCGAAAGAGCTTAGTGCATGTTCAAGACGCTGCTGCTGCTTGCCTGAAAGTCGCCGAGCATTTTCGAAAGGAAACGACATCAGGGACAGCCGTTTTCAATGTGGCTGCCGAGCCAAGAATCATGCGAGATGTCTATCGTGAGATTCGCCTGGGTTTAGCGAAATCGGCTGCCTTCGTTCGAATTCCAATGACCCTTGTTCGGCTTCCGTTTCAAGCCGTCAGCGTCTTGCCGATTGCAAAGAAAGTTGTTTCGACGCTCGATAAATGGTCGCGTGACGATGCCTATGACGGTTCAAAGTTTCAGCAGCATTTTGGTTTCACACCGTCGGTTGATTTGAAAACTGGAATTGGGCGTCAGACGCGCTGGTACCGTCTTCACCGGCAAGACTTGGTGCAACGTAGGCTTGCAAAACGAGTATTCGATTTCATTCTGGCTGCCGTTTTGCTGATTGTATTTTCAGTACCCATGATGGTCGTTGCGGTGCTGGTCAAGTTAACGTCACCCGGTCCCATCGTTTACTTCTCTGATCGTGTGGGAAAGAACAATCAATTGTTCCCCATGCCAAAGTTCCGAACGATGCGGATCGACACGCCGCAGGTCGCAACTCATTTGTTGGGTGATTCAGCAAAGTGGTTAACCCCAATCGGGAACTTGCTGCGGAAAACCAGCTTAGACGAATTGCCACAGTTGTTTTCCGTGTTGAAAGGTCACATGTCTTTCGTTGGTCCACGACCTGCGCTGTTCAACCAAGATGACTTGATCGCATTGCGTGACCAAGCTGGCGTTTCGCGTCTGAAACCGGGGATCACAGGTTGGGCGCAAATCAACGGCCGCGATGACTTATCGTTGCCCGAAAAGGTTGTTTACGATCAGCAGTATTTGCTTCGACGCGGTCTTGTTGAAGACATCCGGATCATCATCACCACAGGTCTACAGGCCTTCATCGGAAAGGGAGTTCGATCGGCGGACGAATCCGATGGAATCTCGGCATGGCAGACCATTCAGTCTTCTGCCAATCGAAGCAAGGCGATTGTCACCAATCCGCAGTCGGCCTTATTGGTTTCAGATGCAGTTGCGACACTTGATTGGGACATCTCAATTCACTCGATCCGAAAACTTGAATCGATGGGCGAGCTGATGGAAACTCTGACTAGCGAAGGCCATGAAGAGGTTTTGCTGGTGATGCAAAAAGAGTCTTCTAGTTTGGCCCTCCGTTCACTTTCGAAGGTGGCGTGCAAGTCGATCCACCGTCATGCGAAAACCATCGTGATTTCCGAAGGTCTTAGTGGCATTGGTCAAGACGACACTTCGACCGATGCGGGTGAAATCGAAGAATTAGGTTGCATGGATTTGGCAATCAAGCTGCAAGCATTTCAATCGATGTGAGCCTTTATTCCGGCAACTCTGCGTTGGGATCATTGGTGTAAAGATCAAACAGCGGTTTGGCCATCAGGTATGCAGCTTGAGCCTCAGGGTTTTGCGAGTTTTGCAGCCGACGCATCGCCTCGGCAAGCATTAGCTCCGTGCCCCAGTAGTAGTTTTTCAAAATAGCGTCAGCTTGGAAGATGTCGGTCCATACGTCCTCGAACTGATCGTGTTCAAACGTGTTCCAGGCGAACCAGCTGACATTCATCCTTTCCATCGCTCGCGAGCCTAAGAGATGATAGAAATAACCGGGAGCCGCCGGTTCTTCAGGGCTCAACTTCAGACTGTCGGGTAAGCCCTGTTCAGTGTTGATCACTGGAAACTGTCGCATGGTTTGCACAATGGGTTTGACGACATGCGGTAGTGCCGTGTTGATGTCGTAGGGATGAAATGCAATCGACGCGTTCGAGAAATCGACTCCGTTTTGTTGTAGCTCTGCGCCAATGCGAAGCATCGTTCGGTTGTTGAATGATGCCGGTGTGGTGAAGGTTGCCAAGGCTAGGTGCGTTGATGGTGCTAATTGCCGGACACGTTGATAAAGACGGCTGATTTGAACAACGTCATCGGGTTGATAGTCGTTTGGGTGAAAGCCAACCGGTTCGTTCATCAGTTCATAAAAAACATGGGTACGGTCAGCATACCGGGGGGCAATTCGATTCCAGAAACTGTACAGATACGTCTGGCCTTCGGTGTACGGAAACTTTGTTTGGCCAGGCTGTAGTCCCGCCGCAAAGTCAGGGTCTCTGTAGCCTGTTGTGTCGTGATAATTAATCATCAAATACATGTTTCGCTCAGCCGCCAATTCGACAATCGTGTCGAAGTCAGCAAGCAGATTGCGGCGGTCATCTCTGGCAATTTGATTTGCCTCGGCAAGTGTTGTTGCACCTTGCAGCAGCGCATCGGCGGGCGTCAGAGATGTAAAGGGAAACGGCCTGAATGGATCGACCGTTGGGTCGCCATGTGAACGTTGCCATCCGTCAAAGAAAACAAGACGCACGGCATTGATACCGGTCTGGCTCATTCGATCCCAAAACGCAGGATCGGTCGCATAGTCGATCGCTGGATAGCCAGGTTGTCCGACGGTGTCTCTTCGGAACTTGAAGTAGGAAATCGTTGCCCCACGAAGAAGTTCTCCCTGCGAGCCAACGACTGTTTTGCCAAGCGTCATTTCGCGAACGGCAACACGCGGCGGATCACCCGGTGGCAGCGTGGCATCGGCAAAGGCGAGCAGCATCAACAGCTGGTTCAGCAAGCTAAGTACGATGAGTCCGAAGGGAAGCATTAGATCTAGATCCCAAAACAGTTTGGCATATTAAATGTGCGAATCAGAAGAGTTCCGACGTTCGTATTCTAGCCTTCAACGAATCAACGCATACCGCAACATCTGTTGCAGGTGGGCGCGTGTTTACTTAAGCCGCGGGGTCGGGAAATAGCCAAGTTGTTTACGCACAGCAAACGTTACTGCCAGTGACTGGCTGGCGGCATACAACGCACCCGCGATAGCGGCTCCCAACACGCCCATCGTGGCCGACAGGATGCCGGACAAGAATACGGCGGCGACCGCCGAGGCAATTGAGATCCTTCGCAGCATTTGTTGCTGGCCGGTCATTCCCATCACTCCGGTTGCGATCCCTGTCACCGCACCCACAAGCTGGCCGCACGAAAGCACCGTTAGCAATAACCAATTGGCTTGGTACTCGCTGCCGAAAAGATTCATCCACCACGGTGCCCCGATTGCCATCACCAGCAAGATAGGAACGTTCACGGCACAGACGATCAACGAAGATCGATGGACGAGAGCCCGGAACCGATCTGTTTGAGACGCCTGGAACAGTCCAGCTAACTTTGGCGAACAGATAGCGACCACAACACTTAACAAGAGCATTGGAAGGAGCGAAGTTCGGCGTGCAGCTGAAAACAGGGCTGCTGCGGATTCGTCTTGAAAGTATTCAACAAAGAAAACGCCGCTCCAGTTTCCTAAGAACTGTGTTCCCGCAACGATTAAGAAATCGCTGGACGTCGATAAGTATTCTTTCAGAGAAACTTCTCTGTATTTAACACTGGTCTCAGTCGCATCATTCTGTAATGAATCAGTCGGGGACAAATCATTGGATGGTTTGCCATGTCGTTTTAAAAACGCTAGTGACACAAAACCAATCACACAAAATGCGATGGAACATCCAACGTAAATTTGTGCTGCTAACAATGCCGTCATTGAATAGCCGAAAGACGACGCGCCCAAGACCAAAAAGCAAGCTAACAGGCTGACCCCACCGATTTCAAACAATGCTCCGGCTTCGGGGCGATGAGCCGCTTTGAATCCGGACGCAACGATGCTGCTGATCGTTAAAAAAGGCAACGCAATTAAAACAGTCCGCAGTAGTTCGCCCGCAGCCCAGTCGTAAGGCGAAACCCATAGCAATAGACCTATCAAGATCGCGACGAAAACGCTGATGCACGTCACGACCTTCAACGCGATATTCACAACTCGCCTGAAGGCGTTCAGGTTGTCGTCGTGCCAAGCAGCACCGCCAAATCGCAACAGCGAAGTCTCGAATCCAAATCGTGAGAAAATTGCCAGTGCCAAAATTGCGGTCAGGCAAACAGCCAGATTACCGTAGTCGGCCAGTGGCAACTGACGGGCCAGTACCACGTTCAAGCCAAATGTTCCCGCAGCAGAAAGACCACGACAAAACGCAGTCAAAATGATTCGCTTTAGTAAGTTTAGTATTCCCAACTCAACCTCGATATGACAACGATTTCCGCTCATTCACCTGATTGCTAAAGCGAATCGCCGGAAAGGACGCGAGTATAGCTGGAATCATTGGACAGCTCTATCAAGCAATTAGCTATACTGAGCGGTTTGTTCACCCAATCTGGT
>CAYVAN010000054.1:14358-17753 GCA_964449225.1 uncultured Rhodopirellula sp. | reverse complement strand
CGGTAGAAAGATTATGTCTATCAAACCTATTCAATCTGTAAACTTGCGGGCATCCAAAAAGCGTCGACTGATAACGGAGCGACTTGAATCAAGGAACATGCTGACGACTTTCTATGTCGACTCACCTGCCGATATTGTTGATCCAGATGATGGGGTTACAAGTTTTCGCGAAGCGGTGGAGTTAGCCAATGCGAGGCCTGGGCGAGACGTCATTCAGTTCCGTGATGCGGCTTGGAATGCCACGTTTCCAATTGACCCTGCGACTGGGGGCACGTTCGATCTGCGTGATGACGTTACCATCCGAGGGAATAATGCTCTTTCCACAGGTGTTTCGTCGATGGGTTACTTCCCGGTCGAACGAACCGTTTTCAGCGGACGCAGGGTGGATCGGGTGTTTCGCGTCTATCCTGGTGTGTCGGTTGACATTGATCGCGTGAGCATCTTATCGGGTTTGGCGACTGACACGTCAGAGATGGGCGCCGTCGGCGGCGGTATCTTGGTCGACGGTGGTCGGTTGACGCTTGACCGAGTCAGCTTGAGTGACAACGTCGCAAGCGGAGACGGGACGACGACTCCCAATGGTGGAGCATCCGGTGGTGCGATTTTCCTGACCAATGATGCTGTCGCAAACATTACCAATTCCGGCTTTTCAGACAACGTTGTTCGAGGGGCTGATGGACGGCAGGGAAGTGAAAATATCAACGGTGCTTCTGCAACGGGCGGGGCAATCGCAGTCGTGAATTCAAGCCTGCGTTTGGATCGGGTGTTTGTCGGCACCAATTTTGCCGCGGGTGGACGTGGAGCAACGGCTCAGTTTGGTCAGCTGGCAGGCAATGGAGGAGACGCTAAGGGCGGTGCAATCTATTTCAAGGATGCAGTGTCTCGTGTCGACGATGCATACTTTCGATACAACCAAGCGGTTGGCGGTGCGGGCGGGCGTGGTACCGGTGCAAGAGGCCCGCTCAACACAGCCGCCAGCGATGGAGGCGATGGTGGGGGCGCATCGGGTGGTGCAATCGCGACCGAGAATTCAAGGCTGACCACCTTCTTCACAGAGGTAATGGCCAACGAAGCGATCGGTGGTCGAGGGGGCACCGGTGGATCGGGCATTAATGTTGCGGCGAATTTGCGAGACGGGGCCAATGGAGGAAATGGCGGAGAAGTCCAGGGTGCAGGACTTCATTTGGGCACAGGTGTTGTCACGCTTTGGAATACGACGGTGGCTCAGCAGGTCAACCAGCCGGGCGCGAGAGGCAATGCTGGCAGTGCTTCGGTTTACTCAGTCCATTCGGAACCCGGAAGTCCCGGTTCCCGGGGGATCGATCATGGGGGCGCGGGCGTGTTTGTCGACGGTGCCAGATTGACTGGGATTGCTTCGTTGTTTAGCCAGAATGTCGCCATGGTCAATCCAGATGTAAGCGGAGCATTCTTTGACGCACGAAGCGTCTTGATCTCGGATTCACGTGGTGTCACGGGCGTGGTCGATGGAGTCGACGCGAATCAGCTTGATGTGCCGGCACGCTACGGCATCGATGCCGCTCTTGAAAATGCTTCGGATGCCCGTGTGGGTTCCAATTTTGGATACGACATTGGTGCTCGTGAGCAAGAGTTTTTTGGCGATTCAAGCCGCGAAGAAGTCACCATCATTGTCAATTCGCTTGGCGACCTTCCCGACGTCAATTTGTCCGATGGCATTTCTCGTGATGCGACAGGCAAATCGACGCTTCGGTCAGCGATTCAGACCGCCAACGCAAGGGGCGGAAGGTTTGAATATCACATTGTCTTTAATATCCCCGGCCCAGGGCCGCATTTGATTGAGTTGCAGTCTGAGTTGCCTGTCATTGTGTCGACGGTGCATCTCGATGGGTCAAGCGAACCCAACTACTCGGGTACCCCGGTCATTCAAATTGACGGCGGAGGCGTCTTGGGCAATGGGATCCAATCTCGATCCGATCGTTCGGTGATTGAAGCTCTATCGATCACGAATTTTGTCGGACCGGGGGTCAACCTGCGTGACCAGTCAGCGACGATTCCATCGTTTGGTAACCGGGTCATTGGCAACTACATCGGTATCGATCCCGATGGAAATGTTGCTGGTAATCGCTTGGGAATCGCCGCCGATGGTGATGGACATTTTATTGATGAAAACTTGATTAGCGGCAACCAGGCGATGGGGTTGCGGATTCGTGGTGATGATGTCGGTGTCTTTGGCAATTTTATCGGTACCGATCCGTCCGGGAATAATCCGCTCGGCAACGGTAGCCACGGAATCTTGGTTCATGCTTTCGGCGCAATCATTGATCAAAACGTTATCAGCGGTAACCAGACTTCTGGTGTTTACTTCTTAGATCAGGATGCGGAATCCAATCGGTTATCGAACAATCGAATTGGAACGAACGCGGATGGAACAGCGGCGGTCGGCAACGGGCTAGGCGTAGTCATTCGCGGGCCCCGAAACACGCTCGACCGGAACCTGATCAGTGGGAACACAGGCGATGGTGTGTTGATTTCTGGTTTCCGCAGTCAATTTAATAAGCTGATAGGTAACTTGATTGGTGTTGATGCGGCTGCAAATTCAGCGATTCCCAATGGTGGCAACGGAGTTCGAGTTAACCGTGCGGTGGCAAATTTTATTGGTGTGCAAGAAAATTCGCTTTCTAACCTGATCAGCGGGAACACCGGAAATGGTGTTTTGATTGAACAGACGAGTACGGCGAATCGAGTCGAGGAAAATCAAATTGGAACAGATGAAATCGGCACGGTCGCGGTTCCGAATCATGGCCACGGACTCTTGCTGACTTCGCGAGGGACGGGCCAAGTCATTGCAAACAACTTAATCTCAGGCAATTTGCTTCGAGGCATCACTCTGGCCGGCCGCAGCACTGCCGAAACAACGGTTCGCGACAATCGAATTGGTACAACGGTTGACGGTGTAAGTCCGCTGCACAACCAAAGCAACAATGCAGTTCGCGTCAACGACCAAGCTGCGACCATCGATGGGAATGTGATCACGTCGCCGGGCATTGGGATCGCGGTTACTCAAGCCAACCCCAACCGAGTCACGGGCGACGTTCGCGTGGTTGGCAATTGGATTGGAACGGACCGTGATCAGGACGCCGTTGATTTGGCAATGGCAACTGGCATCTCAGTTCAGGATCCTTTGCGGGAAGTTGAGATCACCGCCAATGTAATCGCCAACAATCAAACCGGTGTCTCCCTTCCTGGTCGGTCAACGCAAACTCCAGTCTCCGAGAATGTCTTCTACGGAAACGGTATTGCGATCGATGTGGGTGATGCCGGGCCGACCGAAAATGATTTTCGAGATGTTGACGGTGATCCGGGGCGGTTGCAGAACTATCCCGAGTTAATCTTGGCCAGAAAGATCAATGCCAATG
>CAYVAN010000054.1:0-14348 GCA_964449225.1 uncultured Rhodopirellula sp. | reverse complement strand
GTACAAGGTGGACACAAACCGCGTCAGCGGTGCCTATCCGATTCGTGTGGAGTTCTATGTCAGCGATGGAAACCAGCAGGGACGCACATTCCTTGGCAGCGATGTCGTTGAACAGCCGGATGCACTGACACGTCGAACGGTTGATTTTACTGATCTGCCTCGATCGATTACCGTCGGTGAAATGATTACTTCCTTGGCCATCGATGCCGAAGGGAACACCAGCGAGTTCGGTTTGCAAATTGCCGTTCAGTAACGAGGCGTCATCCCGACGCAAGCCGGCGGGATGACGAACTTCAGTTTCCCTGCTCTTTCTTTAGCTTGATTTTCCGGCGTGGCTGATTTGGTCGGTGCCGATGGCGGTCACTGAATCGTCTGAAGAACAACATGCTTCAGCGATTGGCAGGGGTGGACATGGCATATCAGCCACGCTGCGGGGATACTTCGCGTGGTTTTCAGCAAAGTCGATTGAAAGGTCAAGCGAATCGATGATCCTTTGCGTCTGCAAATCGAAGTGCAGGAAACTGCCCATGATGTTATGTGCGTATTCAAACTTGGTTGGGCCCATCATCGCGGCGCGGACGAAGTTTTTGGTGTACAGCCACCGTGTGCGACGATCGGCCAGCAATCGCCATGCGATCGTGCGGAATCCTTTGAACATTCGGCGAAATTCCCAGCCGTTGGGGACGTGCTTATTCTTGATGTCCATTCGCCGGGCCGTATCCATGACGCGTCCCATGAAAGCCTCTGGCGAATAGACGGCTTCGATGATGTTGCGGAGCTCTTTGTAGATTTCCACGCGATCGCGAGTCGTTACAAAGTTCAGCCCGCTGATCGTTTGGTCTTTTGATTCCGTGCTGCGTAGTTCATAGGTCGTGTCGGGATCTTCGATCCAGTTATGGTCGGCGTCGATTAGTCGCCGTTCTTTGGTGAGACGCCGTGTCAGCTGCGTGTTGGGCAGCGCGCTCAACAAGCCAACCATCGATAACGAGATACCGCTTTCCTGAATGAACTTGATCATGGGGCCATCAGTGCCGGGTTTATCGGTATCAAAGCCAATGATCAGTCCCGCCGCTACCGAGATTCCATACGAGTAAATCTTTCGCACGCGTTCGATCAACGGATGCACGGTATTGATTCGTTTCTGGGTGTGGATCAGCGTTTCTTCGTCGGGTGATTCGATCCCTAAAAAGACATAACGAAACTGAACGTCTTGCATCAGTTGAAGCAATTCTTCGTCGTCAGCTAGGTTGACGCTTGCTTCGGTCGAAAACACAAACGGGTAATTGTGTTCTTCGTTCCACTGTTTCAGTGCGACCAGTAACGGTTTGATCAGTTTGCGATTGCCGATGAAATTGTCGTCGGTGAAATCGACCCAGCCTCGGTAACCCAGGTCGTAGAGTCGTTGGAGTTCGGCGAGGAACTGTTCAGGTTTTTTGACGCGGGGTCTGCGACCGAACAGCTCGATAATATCACAGAATTCACAGTTGTAAGGGCAGCCACGTGATGATTGGACGCCAACGTGCAGATAGTCGTTGAAGTCAATCAAATCAAATCGAGGCGTCGGAGTCGTGGTAACGTCTGGTTTTAATTTTGATTCAAACACGCCGCGTGGGTTGCCGCTGCGCCAAGCGTCAAGCCACATGGGAATGGTTAATTCGCCTTCGCCCATGACAACTGCATCAGCATCCGCATAGATTTGGGGCTGGCTGGTTGGATCTGGCCCACCGACGGCGACGAACTTTCCATCGGCTTGTGATCGTTCGATCAATTCCAAAATGCCGGGTTGCTGTGGCAACATACCGCCGGTGCAGATCACATCTGCCCATTGCCAATCATCGTCGTCAATGAGGCCAACGTTCATGTCGGCCAAGCGTATTTCCCAGCTATCGGGAAGCAGCGCAGCCACGGTCATCAATCCAAGCGGCGGTGCGGTCGCCTTTGCGCCGATTGCCTTAGCGCTTTCAACAAAGTTCCAGTAATTGGTTTGTTCGAATTCGGGCTGGATCAACAGGCATCGAACCGGTCCATCTGGGCCGTTTTCCACTGCCGTAGCGCCGCTGACGCAGGGTAGGTTCGAGCTAATGGGGTGGGACGAGTGCTGGGTTGGTGAAGAAGCAACCATCAATGAACCTGGCGGAATTCGGACGCAATCGGGATGTGTAAGCAGGATAAATCAGAGCAAGCGGTTATCAAGTTGCTCTGGTTATACCGGTCAGAGCCTTTTCACCGCCTAAGCCTCGATATTAACTGCTGCTTTCCCCAATAATGCAAGAATGTTGCCGTAATCGCTCTTAAGGTGGAAAGCTTGACGGATCATAACGACTAGTGGATGCATCTCTGCCTAACGCAGTGCCGGCAAGCCTTCGCTAGATTCTTAAACCACTCCTTACATCTGTGAGTTGGGGTTTAACGTTTGGCAAATCAAAATAGACTTTAACAGCGAGAGCTCGACAGCCATCCCGCTTTCAATTCATTGGTAGCACAGAGCCCATGCCCAGTCATTCCGCGACGAATAACCAACGTAGGCAATCCAAGCGTAGCGGCTTGCTGGTGACCGGTGCCACGGGCATGGTGGGTTCCTACGTCATCGCAGAAATGATGAAACGGAGCAAGGAATCTGGATCTGAGGTCAATTTGATCGCAGTCGCTCGAGCCAAAGGTAAGTTATCGGCGGCCGATAGAATCGACGCGATTCTTTCCAAGTTTGAAGATCATTGGGGGCAAGCTTTACCCCGTCCGATTGTGATGCAGGGCGATTTATTGCAACCTGGTCTGGGACTCGGCAAATCCGATTCAAAGCTCATTCGCAAGTCTTGCAATCGAGTCTTGCATAGTGCAGCCAGTTTGAGTTTTGCTCCGGCGTCTGAAAGTCCTGACAATGAACCGTACCGAACCAATGTGGATGGCACAGAGAATCTAATTAAGCTCTGCACCAACGTTGGCATCGAATCTTTCCATCACATCTCAACGGCGTACGTTTGTGGAATCCGCAGTGGTCGGGTTCTAGAAAACGAGTCCAATGTTGGGCAAGACTTCGCGAACGATTATGAACGCAGCAAGACGATCGCCGAGTCGATGGTGGAGGACGCGTTCGGATCGAAATCATTGACCGCCTATCGTCCGTCAATTGTGATCGACCGCACGGGGCTAGCGCCGGTTTCGGGTGACCGAACCATTTATGGTGCCTATTCGATGTATCAGATGTTGGCGTCTCGTTTTGGTCTACCCGAAGATGGTGTTTGGTTTCGCAATTTGGGATTCGAGGGCGACGAGCGAAAGAATTTAATTGATGTCGATTGGATCGCTCGCGCGATCGCGACGATCGTTGACGACCAGCGTCACCATGGCGTGACTCATCACTTAACGACAACCGATGGAACGTCGATCAAAACACTCGATTCTGCGTTTCGGATTGCGACGGAGAAATGGCTCAGCGGACGACGCGTCAGCCCACGACGCGAAGCGGCAAATCAGCAAACGATACCGGGAAGCGTCAAGCAAGAAATTGATCAAATGGCGGATCCGTTTGTGCGAACATTTTTGCCCTACTTTCGCGACGACCCAACCTTCGATCGCACCAACATTGATCGCGTGATCGCTACGACCGATTTGGATCCGACGCCATCAATCGGCCAAGATCAATTGCTGGACATGATTCAAAATTGGTCTGCGCCGATACCGTCAAAGAAAAAATCGACAGGACCAAGTAGCACTTCCAAGGCGAGGGTCGTGGATCTTGTTAAAGATCCTGTCAGCGTGGAATCTTCGACAAAATCCAAGACGGATAAGGAAGAATCAAATGCTGACGACGTTGTCATCTGCGGTTACGCGGTCCGATTGCCTGGGGGTGTCGACGATGCGAACGATTTCCGGGAACTGCTTTTTGGCGGAAAGTCGGCGATTGCCAAGATGCCGTCGGATCGGCTGAATCGGTCGCTTTATTTTGATTCGCAACGTGGGATTCCCGGCAAGACCTACACCGAAATGGGCGGCTGTGTTGAACCGAAACCGCTCAGCAAACGCGTCGAAAAGGAAATCAAGAAGCTCGGTAAGTTCGATTTGACTCACCGTCAATTTGCTCAAGTTGCCACGAAAGCCTTTCGTGCAACCTTTGGCGTCGATCGATTAAATCAGCTTGACGGAATTGATGTGGGGCGTGCCGGTGTGTTTGTGGGGCATAGCGGCGGGACTGAGTCCGGTGGTCCGTTGGCCATGGCGACCATGGCCGAGGCTGCATCGAGTCTGATTGATCAAACTCAAATTGGATCTGCACTGGATCAGCGAGCCAAACGCAAGCTGATTGATTCGATGACCGACTCGATTCGGTCCAATCGTCCGAAAAGAACCGATGATGGCGGCCCGCAACTCAATGCGTATTCCGCAGCTTCGTTGGCTGCGCGTTTGACCGGAATCCAAGGTCGCCGCGAAGTCATTGACGCGGCTTGCTCGTCATCGTTGATTGCACTTCAGCATGCGTCGTTAGCAATCGCTCAGGACCGCATGGACATTGCTTTGGTGGGCGGTGCGACGTTCAACAACGTTGATAATCTGGCTTTGTTTTCGCAGTCGGGTGCATGTAGCGACGACAATTCCCATCCTTTCGATTCACGAGCCAGTGGCCTGATCAGCAGCGAAGGCTATGTCAGTGTCGTTCTGGTACGGCGTCGCGTCGCCAAGAAACTTGGCTTGCCAATCCTGGCGGTTGTTCAAGGTGTTGGGGTGGCATCCGATGGGAAAGGCAAGGGGCTATGGGCACCGCGCAGCGAAGGTCAGCAATTGGCGATGAAGCGTGCGTTGAAGAATTCGAGCAAGCCGCTGCAAGTGGATTATTTGGAATGCCACGCAACCAGCACTCAGGTCGGTGACGCAACCGAATTGGAAAGTTTGACTTCGATTCTGAATGCAAACAACGGTAACGATTCGTCTAACCCAACCGTGGGTGATTCGCGTTTGCTGATCGGCAGTGTGAAGAGCAATCTCGGTCACCTGTTAGAAGCAGCGGGATTGGTCGGCATGGTGAAGTGTTTGCTGGCGATGGATCGTGGCGAAATTCCACCATCGATCAATTTTTCTGAGCCTACAGACTTGTACGACTGGGGTGACACTCCGGTGCAAGTGGTTGCCAAGAATACAGCCTGGCCGAAAAAAGAAAACGGGATTCGCGTCGCCGGGGTTAATGCGTTTGGTATTGGTGGCTTGAACGCACATGCTGTTATTTCCCAAAACAATAAGGCAACGGTCCCCGCAAAAGCGAAGGGCCCCAAGAAGGCTACCGGGAAATTCTCTCCGATCGCGATTGTCGGTCGCGGCGTTGTGTTGCCGGGCTGCGACAGTGTTGACTCGCTTGAAAACATCTTAAAGAGCGGCGAGACGCAGATTTCGCAACCGCCGACTGGTCGCTGGCTTGTCGATCCGACCGACCCGTTAAAGTTGGTCGGCGTTGGAGAAGGCGTTTTCCGAGTTCCCCATTGTCGCGGTGGGTATGTGCAGGATTTTAAATTCGACGCGCAGTCCTATCGAATTCCGCCCAAGTTGGTTCGTAACGCTAATCCGGCGCAGTTGATGTTGATCGAGGCGGTTCGCCAAGCATTGAACGAATTCGATGTCAGTTTTGATCCAAAGAACTGGACCGTCGATCGTCAACGCGTTGGCGTTTCGGTCGGCACGATTTTTGGTGGGCAATTCAGCAACGAGTTGCAGGTGGGGTTGAGATTGCCCGAATTGGAGCAGCATCTTCGGCAACATGCCAAAACGGTTGGGGTTGGCCCGTCCGAAATGGATGAGTTTGTTAATCAATATCGTGATGAAGTGATGCAGCGTTATCCAGCATTGCTGGACGAGACTGGTGGATTTACCGCAAGCACTTTGGCATCCGCGATCGCTCGGATCTTCAATCTGATGGGCGGGGCCTACGCGGTTGATTCGGAAGAGGCGTCCGGTGGTCTGGCAATCCTGTCTGGGATTGAGCGTTTGAATGCCAGCGATGTTGACCTGGTCATTTGCGGTGCGACCCATCGAGCGATGGATTTAGTTGCTTTTGACCAGTTGTATCGAAAAAACCAGCTTGCCGACGCCTGTGACGCGGGCGATTCACTTAAAGATGGAAGTCGGATCTTCCCAGGCGAAGGTGTGGCAAGCATTCTGTTGCAACGCCTTGACGACGCCGTTGACCAAGGTCGAAATATCCTGGGGGTGATTGATAGGATCAGTGAAAGCTGGGCCAATGACGTTGACCAGTCGCGAAGCCGTGCTTATCAACAATCCGAGTCGCGGGACACTTTTTCCGCTCATCAATTGGTAAGCCAACTGGGGCATTTCGGGGGAGCTCAAGGTCTCGTTCAAACGATCGCTTCGACGATCAAGCCAGATCAAGAACACTCAAACGCTTCCTGCACAATTTTGGAAACCGCTGACGATGGTTATCAAATCGAATACCAAATCTCTCTTCCCTCCTCACCTCCCCAACAGACCGACACCTTGATGTCAGCAAAGACCAACAACCAACCAATAGCCCGACCAAGCGAGCCAATTGCTACGGTTGCCGCTGATTCGGATCGTGTTGCCACGGTTTGTTTGCGGATCGAATCGAGCAGCCGTGAAGAACTTGGTAGGGCTCTGATGGCGGTCAAAGAGAACGGTGTTTCTGCGGATGGCAAATGCATCGTCAACCGCTTTTCAACGAACAGCGGCGGTTTGTATCAGGTTGGCATCGTTGGTGGAGGAAACGACGACATTCAGCGGATCGCCGGTGACATCCTTGATGGCCCGTTCGCCGATGGCCAGACGGCCGCATTGAAACGTGGGCTCGGTTGGATTCGTTTTCCAGGTGATCGCGACAAGACAGCTTGGTTGTTTCCAGGACAGGGGTCTCAGTACCCAGAAGTTCCTTCGCTATTGCAAAAAGATCCCGAGGCAATTCGCTTCTTAAGCAACTTTGATAGCCAATTGCAGTCGATGGGCTTGGCAACCGTTGCGGATCGCTTGCATGACCCAGGTCGTATGCTGGGCCGCGATGTTTGGTGGACTCAGTTGTGGGTGTTGGCGGTGGGGGCCACCATGGCCGATTCGCTGCTTCGACGCGGCCATCGGCCTGATGTGGTCCTGGGACATAGTTTTGGTGAATGTACCGCAGCTTGGTCAGCGGGTGTGATGTCAACGGTGCAAGCGATTCAGTTCGCAAAGTATCGTAGCGACGCGGTGGTGACCTGCGCTCGCGAAGAGGGGCAATTGCTTTCGATTCGATCATCACCCACGATGGTCAAGGCGGCCCTTCAAAGCGCATCGATTGACTATTCAGTCACTCATCACAATGCACCCGAGCAAACAGTGATCGCGGGGACGTCCGATGCAATTGCCGCAGCCAAGAAAGTGTTGTCGGCGGCTGGCTTAGCGTCTGTTGTCATTCCTGTGCCAGCGACGTTCCACACGGCCGGCATGCAGCCAGCACGGGATCTGTTGGCGGCGAAGTTTGAAAACCAATCGGTTCGGCCAGCTAAGTTTGGCTACCTATCAGCCATCTCGGTTCGCTACCTAGCGGAACCGCGGGACATTTTAGCGAACCTGGTGGATCAACTGACCCAGCCCGTTTGCTTTGCACCAGCGATTGATCGGTTAGTCGCCGATGGCTGCGGGTTGATGGTGGAAGTTGGGCCAAACGATGTTTTGACGCGATTGGCGTCGGCGTCAACAACCGGTCAAGTCATTTGCCTTTCTACGGACGACCTGAATCGCGACCATAATCAACAGAATGCACTGGTGGATTTGGCAATCGAAGCTTTCCAAGGGCGATCCGCGTCACCTGCGGTGGAATCGGGGGATCTATCTTTCCCTGGTATCGCTTCGCGTGAACCAGCGACTCCAACGAGTGATCGAGGTGTCTCGGTTGGGCAAGCCGCGACTGGTTCTGCGTTTGAGGTGGTGGACGTTACCAAGCGAAAACGTTTTGTTGGAAATGTGAGCACGGTGACCAAGGCGGATCCCAGTTCGATCACGCCATTGGCGTCTCCGATTTCGACACCACCGGTGGTGGCTCCGGTGCAACCTGTTGGAACTCAAGCCTCGCCCGGAACAGCCACTGTTTCTGGGATGCGAGATTCCGCGAAGGCGTTTCTATTCGACCTTGTCGTTGATCTGACCGGTTACGATCCTGATATCATCGAATTTGATGCAGATTTGGAAGGTGAACTGGGTGTCGATAGCATCAAGAAGGCTCAGCTGATTGGTGAGATTGTCCAATGGGGAAATTTGGACGTTGATCTTCAGTCAATGCGGCTGGCTCAATTTGCGTCACTTGATGACATTCTTGGCCTGGTTGGCGAGAATGATGATCCGCCGATCGCTGCGGTTGTTGAGACTGAGGTTTCTAGCAACCCTGATGTCTCCGATTCGTTGCAGCGAATGATCATCGACTTAGTTGTTGATCAAACTGGTTACGATGAAGACATTATCGATATGGATGCGGATCTGGAAGGTGAATTGGGCGTCGATAGTATCAAGCGAGCTCAATTGCTCGGCGAGCTTGAAACGACTTACCAGCTTCAATCGCTTCGCGACCAGAACTTGCGATTGTCAGATTTCCCAACCCTTGCTTCGATCCACGCTTATGTGCTGGAACATTTGCAGGCGGAACCTGAACTCACGTCCGAAAAAAAAAAGCAGTCACCGTTAGGCCCCAACGCTGATTGCGACGACCAAGCTGACCGAGATGCGCCCAGTCAGGGTACGCATCGATTCGTCATGCGAATGCGCCGGGCATCGCGGCTGGCTGGAATGCCGGTCGAGCCGGTTTTTCACGGCCCTGGGCTGGTTATCGGTAGCAACCCGATCGCCAAGGCACTCATTGCCCGATTTAAAGAATCTGGTCACCCGATTCATCAAATCAAGACGAAGAAACCGATTGATGATATCGATGGGCTGCTCGATGAAATCTGGCGGGACGGCGTATCCCGGCATGTCTTCATCACGACTCCGCACGACAAGGAAGCCAACTGGAAAACCACCGATGCAAAGGCGTGGGGCGATCGAAGCGACCAAGCGATTTCGGTTCCTTATCGAGTTTGCCAACGATGGATGCAGCAATCGATTGATGACAATGTGATGGATCAATCCACTTTGGTTTCTGTCGTCAACGGAACCGGTAATTTTGGTTTCCAGTGGAGTCCCTCGCTTGACGTCGGTTCGTCCGAATCGGGCGGCATCGCCGGGATGACCAAGGCAATGCTGATCGAAGCTTGGATGCGAGGTTTTCGCGATACACCGATGTTGGTGATTGATGCGATCGAGCAATCATCAGCAGGCGAGGTGGTCGATGGCGTTTGGCGTGAACTGGCGGTGCCATCTTATGAAGAAGAAGTCGCTGTTGCAGGTGAAGACCGTTTTGCAACCTGTGCTAGATATTCACCGATTGAAGAGGGGGACAGTCCGAACCAAATCACCGAAGGTGGAACCTGGGTTGTCGCCGGAGGCGGCCGAGGCATTACGGCAATGACGGCGATGGAATTAGCCAAGCGTCATGGCTTGAAACTCCACATGCTTGGGATGGCCAAGGCACAGGTAATTTATCCGCAGACGCGAGCCGATGCTAAGGCAGATCGCGCTGCACTGCGTCGGCAAACGATGGCGAGAATACAGAGCCAAGGCGAGAACCCCGTCAAGCATTGGCGTCGCTATGAAAAAGCGATCGAGATTGATCAGACGCTTGACGAGTGTCGTCGGCTAGGGATTCACGCGACGTATCACAGCGTCGATGTTTCTGATTCAAAGGAAGTCACGCGGGTCATCGATCAAATTCGTCAAGTTGATGGTCCCATCCATGGCGTGATTCAGGGCGCAGGATCCGGGCAAGATGCTAGGTTTGATCGCAAGCGTCCTGATAAAGTTAAGCAATGTCTGCAAGCCAAAATTGATGGCTGTGCCGCACTTGCGGCGGCGACCCTTGACGATCCGTTGGAATTCTTTATTGGGTTTGGGTCGATCAGCGGTCGTTTTGGTGCCAACGGTCATACAGATTACTCGGCAGCCAACGACATGTTGGCCAAGATGATTGGCCGCCTATCAATTCAGCGCCCCGATACCCGATGCTTTACATTCCATTGGCATGCCTGGGGCGATGTTGGCATGGCGACAAAGCCGGAAGCCAAGTTGGCGTTGGACATGATTGGAATGGAGTTTATGCCTGCTGATGAAGGTCTGCATCATTTTCTAAATGAGATCGAATATGGTGGTGCAGAATCTGAAGTCCTGATCACGGACCGGCGTTACGTCCGCAAGTTCTTTCCAGATGATTCGATGGACCGTGATCAGAATTCAGATTGCGTCTACAGCCCCATGTTGGACCCATCGGAAAATGGCTTGGATCACTTGGCGGCGGATACATCAGCCTTCAAGGTCACGTTGGACCCCGCGACCGATCTTTTTTTGAAAGAACATTTGGTGGGTGGCCGTCCAACACTACCATTCGTGATGGCGATTGAGATGTTGGCTGAGGCCGCGTCTGCGGCATCGCAATTGGGCGGAAATTCAGGCAACGTAATTGCATGTCGAAACGTACGTGCGATCAGGCCGCTAAAATGCCTGACCGATGATGCGTTTGCGGTAGAGATCGTTCAGCAAGAAAATTCTTGGGCTTTGGTCAGTGATCTGCGACGGCGTGATGGACGACTGGTTGAAGCGGGCCGGCAGCACTTTATGGCGGACATTGAACTTGGTGAACGCGATTCCGATTTGATCTTGCCGAGTTCCTTCGCGGACACATCTGACGTCGTTCGTCATCCGGTCGAGTATCTGGATTTAGATGCTCCGGTTTACCATGGTCCATCGCTACAATGCTTGCGAAATATAGGGTTCCACGATGGCGATACGCCGATGGCGGTTGGAACCATTGTTGCGCCCAGCCCGGCTCATTTGGCTGGCGAATCTCGTCCGCTGGCTGGATGGAAATTATCACCGGCGACGATGGACGCGGTTCTGTATGCGGCTGGGATGCTTGCTTATCGTGTGGGTGGTCGGCCAAGCTTGCCGATCTCGTTTGATATAATTGAATTTAGAAGATTGCCGGTGCCTGGCGAACCGTTGGAAGTGTGTATTGTTTGGGAAGGTGATCGCCAGAGTGGCGGCGAGATGACGGCGACCTTGATAGGACTCAATCAACAGGTCGTGCTGCGATTGGTGGGTTATCAAGTCGGTTGGTTGGGGTGATTTGTTTAACCGCGTGCCCATCGGGCCGCGCGCCCGAGATTTGCCCAAGACGCGCCGCCCGATGGGCACGCAGTTAAACGAGTCGACTAATTCTGGATAGCTGAAAGTACAAAATGACCTCGGACTTAAACACTGAAACGATCAAGAAACGCCCCTTGCTGGGCCGCTGCGCTTTGGTGACCGGTGCGAGCCGCGGGATTGGGCGATCAATCGCGATGGAGCTTGCTAGTCAAGGAGCCAGCGTTGCGGTCAATTTTCTGAATTCGCAAGACGATGCGGTCGAAGTTGCTCAAGCAATCGATGCAATGGGCAGCCAAGTCATGCTGGTCAAAGCTAACGTTTCGATCCGCGAAGACGTCCAAGCGATGGTCGCGGAAGTCCAGGATAAGTTTGGTGGATTGGATACCATCGTCAGCAATGCCGCCGCCGGTGGATTCCGCGATCTCAATGACTTAACCCCGGTGAACTTAGAAGCCACGTTGCGGAATAATTCAGCCCCAGTGGTTTGGTTGGCGCAGGCGGCGGCTGAATCCTTGGCGGCTGGTTCGCACCACGGCAAGGTTGTTGCGGTCAGCAGCCATGGTTCGCAGTGGGCCGTTCCGCATTACGGTGCGATCGGTGCGTCGAAGGCGGCGCTAGAAAGTTTTGTGCGGCACTTGGCCTTGGAATTTGGTGATCGCGGAGTCAACTTTAACTGCGTCTTGCCGGGAATTATTCCGACCGATGCGATTGCCAGCATGCCTGGTGCGGAATCATTGGTCGACGCGGCTACCGAGCGAATGATGGTTGGGAAACGTCGGTTGTGTGAACAGGATGTTGCGTCCGTGGTTGCGTTTCTTTGCGATCACGCCAGCGATCTGATTCAGGGGCAAACCATTGTTGTCGATGGTGGAGTTAGCATTCGCATCTAATCATGTGATCGGGTAGTGGGCAGCGGGCTAGCACTTCACTGTGAATCGCCGCAAAGTTGAAGTTTGGCGAGCTGGAATCGGTCATCGCCAAAGAGTTTGAACAAGCAATCGATATGTTTTTAAGCGAGTAATCACGATGCTGAATAACCAAGCGTTTTTGAAAATCACCAGTGTCCTGATGGTTGTCTTGGTCGGTGGACTTCTAGCGTTCGTTGCAACACGACCAAGCGAGCCTGGGGCAGCAGCGGCCACAGATAACGAAGCAACACGAAAAGTGAGTAAGAAACCGGTGTCGCTGGAAGATCTTTCGTTGGGATCGTTTGGTGTCCAATCGAAAAGCGAATCGCATCGGGATCAGGCGGTTAGCGGCGGACCGCAGAGCAAATTAACGCTTCGCGTTGGGGTGATCGGTTCGACCCCCAATCGAAATGAAGTCACCACGATTAATAATTTGCCAATCCAAGAATCGATCATTCGCCGAGCTTACCGGGATGCTAAGTCAAGGGCATGTCGAATGCTGATCCCCGGTGCGTCGGTGTCATCGCCACGCTTATCGTCATCGATCGGTAACGCGGGCACCTTTGGTCGGATGTCGGCGATGACGATCGGGCTGGAACTTGACACTGCCGGACGATCCAAGTTGCCAGCTGTCATTCAGCGTCAAGTTGACAACTATTTGGCAAAGCATCGCTTGTCGGTTCAACCAGTTTTGTATCACGACAACCAGGGGCAACTCTATTTTGGCACCGACTGCCAAGCTGCTTTTTTTGAAACGGATAGCCCAGGGCTGACGGTCAAAGCGGAGCCAATGATCGAATCTGCGGTTCAGCGATTTCGCGCTTTAGGGATTGTTGGATCTAGCAGTATCGCGGGAACGGAAGTGGTTGCTTTGAATTCGCTTGGAGTCTTGGGCCGGACGCTTGCGATGGCGTTCCAGTTTGAAAAAGCGGAGTCTACTTCTGCGTTTGCGTCGGATCGAAGTCGTTTCGCGACCGAGTTGATGCTTTTACACATTCCAGCGGGATCCACGGTGAAGAATCCTGAAGTTCAGCTTTTCATTACCAGCGACGATCGAAAGACGTTGCACCGCTTGAATACGCGGGGCGAGCGGTTGAATTCACCCATGCCAACGATTTCCGCCAACGTTCGGTTCGAGAAAACAATTCTAATGGGAATGTATCCATCAGAACCTGTCGTGACCGGAATGCGGTATCGCAGCGAGGGTGTGGTGTCCATGGAAATGATCGACCGAATGACCAGCGATTCCAGGTCTGACAATGGACCGACCCAAAAACTTTCGGTGACCGAAGTGCTGGATCAATTCGGTGTTCTTTCGGGCGGCTCGGAATTTGTACCGGGGAAACGCCCCAGCGTTTTGGATCGCAGCGTTTTGGATCGATTCGAGGGACGGCGGGAAAAGATCGATCCGGTCTTAGAGGCTGGCAGCACAGTTAAGAAAAAGATGATGACTGGACTGGCTAAGTAGCCACACACATCTTTTCGACAATCTTTTCATCGTTCGCGCTGGCCCTGCGCGAGTGGGGCTGAATTGGATATGATACGAAAACGGTCGCTAGATCACTAAGCGACGATTCTTTTTGATACTTATTCTAACTTTGGCATTTTGATGGCGGCCGATCCTAAAATACAGATTAGCGCGGAACTTCTGCGGACACTGCATCGATTGCATCGGCAGTTGGCGGATCTGAGGACACAACGAGATCGAGCCCCCCTTCAAATCAAGGCCAGCCGAGCTCGAGTCGAGGCCGCGTCGGCGGAGGTGGAGGCGATCAAAGCGGAAAAGAAAGATGCCAAGATTGTTTGTGACCAGAAAGAATTGCAGTTGAAGGAACGGGAAGCTCGGATTAGCGACTTGGAGGCAAAGCTAAACACAGCGGCTAGTAATCGCGAATTCTCGACGTTGCAGGAACAAATCGCTGCGGACAAGAAAGCCAACGAAGTTCAAAGCGACGAGGTGCTTGAGGTTTTTGAATTGATCGACGCGATCGATCAAAGACTTACGGTTTCGGAAGCGAAGTTAGCGAATGAAGAAGGAGATAACAGTCTACGCATTGAGGAAATTGAAGCTCGGCAGAAAGTAGTTCAAGCCAGCTTGGATCGTGTCGAAGCCGAGCTTCTGCAAGCTGAAACCGAACTGCCGTCTGCGGTCAAAGGTGATTACAAACGAATCACCGATGCCAAGGGCGAAGAGGGTTTGGCGGCTGTCGAAGATGAATCTTG
>CAYVAN010000053.1:14516-24114 GCA_964449225.1 uncultured Rhodopirellula sp. | reverse complement strand
GGCACGGTAGTTAGTTGCGGCGTGCGTAAGGTGACTTGCCCTGGTGCCCGCCCACCTTACGGTTGACATTTTTCGGTGGCGTCGATAAGGTCAAAAGATCAATCGAGCAAACGTTTGCCCGGGCCGAAAGGTTCGGGCAGTTTTTTTGCTTGTGGATCAATTTATCGAAATTCCTGTCAACACCATCGGCTGCAATCATGAATCCGCAAGACATCCTTCGCTATGTTGATTCGCTTCACCGCGAAAAGAATATCGATAAAGAGCTTGTGTTTTGCGCAATCGAATCGGCGTTGCAAACCGCTGCAAAGCGGCAATATGGCGAAGAAGCTGACATTCAGGTTTTACTTGACCGAACCAACGGCAAGATGAAGGCGGTTTTGGAAGGTGATGAGTTAGGCGAGGATCAAATTGGTCGAATCGGGGCTCAAACTGCCAAGCAAGTCATTATCCAGAAGGTCAAAGAAGCTGAACGTGATTCGTTGATGTTTGAGTATCGCGAACAGATCGGCGATATTGTGACCGGAATTATCGGGCGAGCTGACGGCGGCGTCGCGACGGTGAACCTTGGCAACGTCGAAGCAATTTTGCCTCGCAGCGAACAGATTCCAGGTGAGCAATTGCACGCTGGCGAGCGTGTTCGTGCGGTGGTCTTCGAAGTGCGTGCAACCGGTAATCGTGTTCGCGTGGTGCTTAGCCGCACACGGCCCCAGTTGGTCCAGCGGCTTTTCGAGCAAGAAATCCCAGAGATTGGCGAAGAAATTATATCGATCAAATCGATTAGCCGCGAACCTGGATATCGCAGCAAGGTCGCCGTTCACAGCGTTGATTCCCAGGTCGACCCGATCGCTGTTTGCGTCGGCTACCGAGGCAGCCGGATCAAGGCTGTTCGCGAAGAACTTGCGGGCGAGCACATTGATGTTGTCCGTTACAGTGACGATCCAGAAGTTCTGATCCCGAATGCGTTGCAGCCAGCCGAAGTCGAACAGGTTCTACTGTGCGATATGATCGGCCGAGCGATTGTGTTGGTTCAAGAGGATCAATTGTCGCTGGCGATTGGACGCCGGGGCCAAAACGTTCGCTTGGGCAGCAAGTTGTGTGGCTGGGATATTGAAATCATGACCGGCGGCGAGCTGGAAGAACAAATTGAACGAGCGGTGGGCGGTTTTAGCCAGATCCCCGGCATCACGGAAGAAATCGCACAGGGCTTGGTCGAACAGGGCTATTTGTCCTACGACGACTTGTCGGTGATCGAGCCGGATCTGTTCATGGAGATGAGCGGTTTGTCGGCGGAGGATGTGGACCGAATCGTGGAAGTCGCTGAAACCATGGCCGAAGAGGCCGAAGAGGCGGCGGCCGAAGAGCGGCGGGTGCGCCGCGAACGTGATCAGCTGCAAAAAGAGGCCGAAGCTGCCGGAATTGCCGAGCCTGACGCGGCAAAAGCCGATGAAAAGGCACCTGAACCAGAGACCGCCAGCGATCAGGCAACCGAAGCGGCAGCAGAGGCGGCCGAACCAGGCCAGCCAGCGGAGGCTTCCGCAGAGTCTCCCGAGGAGGCTGCTTCCGGGACTACTGACGCCGAAGATCCTGCTTCCTCAGCTGCTTCTGAGAAGAGTTGACGGGATTCTTTCGCGAAAGTGCTACGGGAGACCTCTGCGAAACCAGTTTTCTTCGCTATTGTAGTGCCGACAGCCGAGGCAAGTCTTCGGCGATGCCATGACATCGGACCCCCGTCATGGGCGATTCTCAAGTGGTTGAGTGCGATCCGTTGGATCGACTGATCTGATTCTTTGGGAACCAACCATGGCGATGGAGGAATTGATTTATGTGACCATTTGAACGACCGAACCCCGTCTCTGACGAATCAGATAGCAGACGAGGGTTCCAACGAATTGACAGGATTTCTACCAAGTGCCCGCACGCATTTACGCGCTCGCTAAAGAACTTAATCTCGACAGCAAAGATCTCGTCGACCTTGTGAAGAAGGTCGGAATCACCGGGAAGGGCTCGGCCCTTGCCAGTCTGACCGACGACGAGGCTCAGAAAGTTCGCGACCACCTCGCCGGATCATCTTCCGCGCCCGCTCCCAAAGCTAGCGTCAAGGAACCGGCCGCACCCATGGGTGCGGTTCGTGATTCAGTGATCCCCACTGAACGAAAAAAAGTCGTCGTTAAGTCGGTTCGTAAACCCGGATTGGCGGCTAGGAAAACCAAGGCGGAGGAAGCAGCCGAGGCCGCTGAATCAGCCAAGCCAGCGGTTGAGCCTGAAACATCCGCACCGGTCGTTGAAGAAACCGTTGTCGCACCTGTCGAAGAGCCCGTAGTGGCCAGCGAAACACCTGTTTCGGAGCCCGTTGCCGAGGTGTCCGCGCCGCCGAATCCGGACGCTCCGGTTAAACCTGCGGCACCCAAAGCGAGTTTGGCCAGCCGCATCGCCAGCCGCATGGGCGCCCGTAAGCCTGCCGCAGACGGCAATTCGCCGATTCGGCGTGATTCCGCCGTTGGTGGTGGAGGCGGTGGTGGAGGCAAGGTTCGTCAGTTGGATAAACCTGGTCCCCGCGCTGGCGAGAAGAAGGTCGGCGATTCGGCCAAGGCCAAGCGTCGTGAACCACGCATCAACGTCAAAATGGCGTCTCTTCCCGAAGTGGCGGATACACCCACCGCAAAACCAGCCGCTGGCGAACCCAAAGCACAAAAACCAGATGTCAAGCTCAGCCCCGATGCCATCGCCGGTCACCGCCAAGGGATGCGAGCACCACTGGAAGACCTCGCCAAGCAAGACGAAGACAAGAAACGCAAGAATCGATCTGGTTTAGCTGGCTTTACCGGCGACAAGAAAAAGGGTGGCATATCCGAAGAAGAGGAAACCAAGAAGAAAAAGGGCTTGGCCGGAATGGCGGGCTCGCGTGCTGAACGAACGCGCGGAAAGTCCCGCGGTCGGGTTTCCTTGGATCAACGTGGTGGCTATGACGCCGCCCGAAGTTATCGAAATCGAAACCGGTCGTCCAAGCGAAAGGGCATCAACACGGCTGCCCCGCGTAAGGATGCCGTGGTCCTGGAATTGCCATGCACCATTCGGTCATTCAGTGAAGCCGCCGGAATCTCGGCTGGCAAAGTGCTTGGCACGTTGATGCAAATGGGCGTCACGGCGGGGTTGAATATCAACTCGGAATTAGACCTGGAAACTGCCGAAACCATTGCGGCGGAATTGGAACTGACCATCGAGTTGAAGGAAGCTGAAACGCTTGAAAATTCGCTGATCGCCGAATTGGAAGACCGCGAAGACGCGGCCGAGTCGATGGTTGCTCGTGCACCGATTGTGACGTTTCTGGGACACGTCGATCACGGCAAGACAAGCTTGCTGGATCACTTGGTCGGGATCAACGTCGTCAAGGGCGAAGCGGGCGGGATCACGCAGCACATTCGTGCCTACGAAGTCGAAAAAGATGGTCGCAAGGTCACCTTTGTTGATACGCCAGGCCACGAAGCGTTTACCGAAATGCGTGCTCGCGGTGCCAATGTCACCGATATTGCCGTCTTGGTAATCGCAGCCGATGACGGGATCATGCCGCAAACCGAAGAAGCGATCAGCCATGCCAAAGCAGCCGATGTGCCGATTTTGGTCGCGCTTAATAAAATCGACCTTGAAGGGGTCGACGTGAACCGCGTGATGACTCAGATGACCGAGCATCAATTGACCCCATCGGAATGGGGTGGTGATGTTGAAATTGTCAAGACAAGCGCCACCCAGGGCATTGGGATGGACGAGTTGCTTGAGACGCTTCTGGGCATCGCGGAACTCAACGAATACAAAGCCAATCCCGACCGCGAAGCGATGGGGATTTGTTTGGAATCCGAACAGCAGGGCGATCGCGGAGTCGTGGCGAAGTTAATCGTGCAAACCGGAACGCTGCGTGTTGGCGATGTTGTGGTTTGCGGTGACACCTACGGTCGTATCCGAGCGATGAACGACACGCTTCATGGCGAAGCCATCGCCGAGGCTGGTCCAAGTACGCCGGTCAGCGTGATGGGGTTTGCCCAAGCACCGGGGGCGGGTGACCGTTTCCACGTCTTGGACGATATCAGTAAGGCTCGTGAAATTGCTGCATCTCGCGAAGATGCTTACAGCCAAGAATCGCTTTCGGGTATCACGACCAAGGTGACGTTCGAGAACTTCCAAGAGATGCTCGAAGACGGTCGTCTGGGGCAAACCGAAGACAAAGTCAAGTTGAACTTGATCATCCGCGCCGACGTGCGTGGTTCGTTGGAAGCGATCCAAAAGGAATTGCAAAAACTGGATCACCCCGAAGTCGAGATCCGCGTGTTGCAACAGAGTGTCGGTGGCGTCACGCTTGCCGACGTGACATTGGCGTCAGCATCCGACGCGGTCATCGCGGCATTCAACGTGATCCCGGATGACCAAGCACGTTCGATGGCGGATGAACGCGGTGTTGAAATTCGTCGATACAACGTGATCTACAAGTTGACCGACGAAATTAAACTGTTAATCGAAGGCCGGCTGAAACCCGAAGAACGGGTCGTCGAACTTGGACGCGCCGTTGTCAAGCAAACCTTTAGCATCAGCCGCGTCGGCACGATTGCGGGCTGCTATGTCGCACAAGGATCGATCCAACGTGGCTGCCGAATTCGTATCAACCGCGATGGTCGTACGATGGGTGACTACGCGCTCGATTCACTCAAACGGATCAAGGAAGACGTCAAGGAAGTGCCAAGAGGAATGGAATGCGGGATTCGGCTGCAAGGTTTCAACGACATCAAACAGGACGATGTTTTGGAAGCCTACAAGATCGAAGAAGTCGCCCGAACGTTGGATTGAGCATTCGGTAGTGGATCTTGTCAAAGATTAAATGCACGAATGCCTTCGCACCTAATTCCTACACACCTAAAACCTGATTCCTTCTTTTGACTAGTCGCCGTTTATTAAAAGCCGCCGAAGCGATCCGCGAAGTGGTCGCGTCTGCCATCCTGACTGAACTTCGTGACCCTAGGGTCCGCGATGTAACGGTCGTTGGTGTCAAAGTCAGCCCCGATATGCGTGAGGCTACCGTGATGGTCAGCATCATGGGAAACGAGTCAGAGCAACAGCTCAGCTTGCGGGGCCTGCAAAATTCAGCGGGGTTTTTGCAGAGCAGGATTGCTGGACGAATCGAGACTCGGTACACACCTCGATTGCGGTTTAAAGTCGACAAAGGGGTCGCTCATTCGCTAGAAGTTGGCGAAATTCTGGCTAAGATCCAACGTGAAAAAGAAGCGGGTAACGAAGAATCTGCGATCAACCTTGACGTAGACGACACGGCAGAGAATGCATCAAGTGAATCAACTGAAGTGGATTCCGAATCCGTCCCCGAAAACTAATTCAACTAAGCACTTAACCACCTGCGTCTGCACCCAATTATGTCTGCAAGTAACCGGGCCGCTCGAATCACTAAGCTGCAAGCGGCACTAAAAAAACACTATAAGCCTCAACCCGATGGGGCAACTCGCCCACTGTTGGAACACGTCCTGTATGCATCGCTTTTGCAGGACGCACCAAGCGAATTGGCCGACGAAGGAATGGCTAAGTGCGAACAGGAATTCTATGACTGGAATGAAGTCCGTGTCACTTCGGTCACGGAGCTGGCCCAAGTTCTGTCTCGATTGCCGGAGCCTGCCAAAGCAGCCGAGCGGTTGAAGAGCAATCTGCAAGCGATCTTTGAGGAATTTTATACGTTCGATCTTGACCACTTGAAGAAAGAAAACCTTGGACGGGCGGTCACAAAATTCGAGAAGATGCCCGCAATGACGCCCTTCGTGCTCAGTTACACCATTCAACACGGGCTCGCCGGCCACTCGATCCCGATCGACTACTCGGCAATGGTGGTCATGTTGGTCACTGAAATCGCGTCTCAACCGGAAGCCAACACCGGAAAAGTACCCGGTCTGGAACGTGCGATTCCCAAGAACAAGGGAATCGACTTTTCTGGCTTGCTGCATCAGTGTGCTGTTGCACTGAACAAAAATCCGAAAGACAAAACCGCCCGCGCCGTGATCGATGCGGTTGATAAGGGATCGAGCAAGCGACTTGATGAGTGGTTGGTCAACAAGAAGGCCGCCAAGAAACGCGTGGTCAAACGTAAGACGATTGAACGGGCGGAGGCCGAAGAGGCGGCCAAGATCGAAGCCGAAATGGAAAAACTGGCTCCGACTAAAAAAGGTAGCAAGAAGAGCACAACCAAAAAAGCAGCCACAGCTGCGCCAGCGGTAAAGGTCGACGACAAAGCCGCAGCAGAGAAAGAAAAAAAGAAGGCCGTTCCAAAACAAGTTGCCAAAGAAACGCCCAAGCAAGCCTCGAAACAAGCTGGGAAGCAATCGAAAAAAAGCTCTGCAACAGGAGCTAAAAAAACGACTCCATCGAAGTCCACCAAGGCGACTTCTGCAACCAAGAAGGTAGTTGCGAAGAAACCGGCAGCGAAGAAAACGGCAGCAAAGAAGCCTGCAGCGAAGAAAACGCCTACGAAGTCCCCATCGAAAAAGAAGTCAGCAAGTTCGGCAAGCTCCAAAAAAGCCACTGGTTCGAAATCAACTGCCAAGAAAAAGACTGCCAAGAAAGCAGACAACCGAAAGCTAACCAAGCGTAAACCTCGCTAATTCACACTCCACTCCACCACCTACTCCATATCTAGAAACATGGCCGGACACTCAAAGTGGGCAAACATCCAACACCGAAAAGGTCGAGTCGATGCTGCCCGTGGAAAATTGTGGAGCAAGCTTAGCAAGGCGATCATTATCGCGGCCAAAGACGGTGGCGGTGACCCGGACGCGAATTTTCGACTTCGTAAAGCCGTCGACGATGCCAAAGCGGTTTCCATGCCCAAGGACAACATTGAACGGGCGATCAAGCGAGGTACCGGGGAAATCGAAGGCGGAATTCTGGAGGAAATTGTCTACGAAGGTTACGGCCCAGGCGGCGTCGCAGTCATGTGCGAAACGTTGACTGACAATCGCAATCGAACCGGCCCAGAAATGAAGACCCTGTTTTCAAAGCATGGCGGCGATGTTGGAAAGACGGGCTGTGTTTCTTATTTGTTTGACCGCAAGGGAATGTTCGTCTTTGCAGCTGAATCCGACGAAGAATCGCTAACAATGGTCGCCCTGGAAAATGGCGGCGAAGATGTCGAGCAAACCGACGAAGGTAAATTTCAGGTCACTTGTCCACCGGGAAGCTTCGACTCACTCTCCGAAGCATTTGACGCAGCCGAGTTGAAACCGGAAATAAGCGAAGTGACTCGGATGCCTCAAATGATGGTGGACATCGATGTCGACTCGGCTCGTAAAGTCATTCGCTTGCTCGAAGCCATCGACGAGCACGATGATGTCCAAAACGTCAGCACCAACTTGAACATCACCGACGAGATGATGTCCGAGGAAGAGTAGTGCGCGGTTTCTGTAGCTGATCCCAATCGGGGTCGGTCTGTTGCTGTAGCGAGTCCGTCGATGCCCCCAACTTGACCTTTTCCGGGATCAGTTGCGGTGTTACCGGCGTGAAACTCGGTGAGCCAGACCTCTTAAAGTGCCCCGTTCTCCACCGCTTCGTGATTTTTGCTGGCATCCTCGTCAGAAACCGGCTCGAAGTCTGTTTTCGACGTTGTGAGCAGGGGAAGCCAATCCGTACACTCCGGCGGAATCTGCTGCGTGGGCACGCAGCCACCAAAATCCCCCGAAGTAGGAGAAAATGTCGAGGCTTGGTGAATTGGCTCAGCATGATCGATCTCTTTCGCGACCGCTCGAAACACGACGATAGTGTTCGAGCGTTGGGTGCTGCGCGGTTTGTTAAGGTGATCTTTGCGTGCTCGGTCGCTCTGATGCTCGGCTGCCATTGTCTGACTTTGTATTCACAGGAACCCGGGCCTGATCTCCCCGTGCCGGATCTCTCTGAGCCGGGCCTTGTTGAAATTAGCGCTCAACCGATTCAAGTCAGCGGAAATACCGTGTGGCGATGGCAGGTCGACGGCGCGGATGCATCGATGCTGCAAGGCGATTGCTATCTTCAGCACGAAGGTCGTTCCATTTCCGCTGAGCGGATACTGATCTTGGTGGACGGGCCTGTGGGGAATGTTCGGCATCGAATTGCAGCCGAAGGTATTGACGGTTCCAAGGGCGCCCCCGTCATTTGGACGACCACGACCATGGCTGACCCGTTGGTCCAGGCTCCGCATTTTCTCGGCTCACCGGATTCACCACCGGCACTGTTGCAGACACTGATCGCATCGACCGCAAGCAAGCCGCTCATGCAGTCGTCGGATCAGATCAAGCAGGTTCAGTTTGCCCAGCCATTGCAAAATGGCATTCCCGATTCGTCTTTGCAGCCACCGGCGGATAGCGCCGCCGAGAGTCCGCGTTTCTACGTCGGAGGCGGAACACAGTCGGTCGAGATTCGGGGACGCAGCGCGTCATCGGCAATTACATCACGCACGATTGATCGGCCAGAAACCGGTGAAACCATCATCGCTGCGCAGGGCGGCGTGACCGTCTTGGTTCGAGATGTTAGTGCGACGCTAACCGATGGACAGATGATTGAACTGGGAACGATTTCGCTTTCCGCCGATCGTATTATCTTTTGGTCACCGCGATTCGTCGATGTCTTCAACGGGTCGCAGGATTTAGCTTCGGGCGATGGCGAGTTGTATTTGGAAGGCGATATCGTTTTTCGACAAGGCGAACGAATCATCTATGCTCAATCGATGTATTACAACGTTGCTCAAAAGCGCGGGATGGTGTTGGACGCAGAAGCAATTACGACGGTTCCCGACTATCAGGGGATCGTGCGATTGAAGGCCAAGGTGTTGCAGCAAGTGGGCGCGGGTAATTTCCAAGCCTTCGATGCAGCAATCACGACCAGTCGAATGGGGGTGCCGAGGTATTGGTTGCAAAGCCAGCGACTTCAGCTAACCGATCGACAGAGCTTGACCACGGATCCCACCACTGGCGCGCAGCGTCTTGATCGCGATCCTTTTGTCGAAAGTAGCAACAACTTTGTCTACGTTAGCGGCGTCCCGATTTTTTACTGGCCAACGCTGGCTACCAGTTTGCAGGAACCGTCGTATTTCGTTTCCGGGGTAGGGATCGGCAACGACAACATTTTTGGAACTCAGGTCAAGCTTGATTTCAACCTGTTCCAGTTGTTTGGAATTGCCGACGCTCCGCCTGGTGTTCAGTGGGAGCTATCAACAGACTATTTCAGCGATCGTGGTCCGGCACTTGGAACATCGCTTCGTTACGACCTGCCAGGACTATTTGGTGTCCCCGGGAATGCTAGAGGGAATTTTGATGCATGGGGAATCTACGATACCGGATCGGATAATCTTGGTTCGGACCGGCGTGATTTGGAACCCGAATCAACATTGCGCGGTCGCGGCTTGTTGCGACATCGGCAATTTTTGCCCAATGACTATGAGCTGATCGCCGAAATCGGTTATCTCAGCGACCGGAATTTCCTGGAACAGTATCTCGAAAATGAGTGGGACCAAGATGTTGATCATCAAACAGGATTGCGACTGCGCAAGTATTCAGGCAGCAATCTGATTGACTTGTCAGCTCAGGTG